>CAZMWC010000031.1:0-13378 GCA_964569805.1 uncultured Gallionella sp. | reverse complement strand
GCGATACCAAACGAAATTGAGGGTCCAGTCCTTGGGGGTCAGTGCGTTTACCTGCAACAGTTTGGGGAGTTGTGCGGTGTCCAGGCGCAGGCGCGCAGCAGCGGTGTAATCCCTGTTTTTTTTCAATAACTCCGCCGGAATGGCTGCTGAATTCTGTCTGGCAAGCATGTTCAACGCATCTTCAAAGCTGGCAAAATTCTGGAATAGCGAACCGCGCGCGATACGGTACTGCCGTGTCAGCATGTTGTATGAAAGCTTGATGGTCTGTTCGCCGCGAAAGATTTCCTCATCTGCCCAATACCAGCGTGAGCGCGTCAGTGAAAATTCGCCCACAAAATACAGCGGGATGCCGCGCGACAAAGCCTGCTGCACCACAAAAGTCAGATTGATATCGTAGTTGGCGTAGAGCTGATAGTTTTCCTCACTGTGCCGCATTTCTGCTCTGTTGATGGAGATGCCGTCGGCTTGTGCGGCTGCCGTAAACAAGCAGGTGGTGAGTAATAGGGCACGCAGCAACAAGCCGGAGCGCAGGGTGACTGCGTCAGCCAAAATTATGAATGCAGAGAAAACGGTTTTCAGGAGATAGGTCATAAATACAGGGTGTTGAATCATATTTGCAGGTGCGAATTTACCATGCAAATTTACTATCCTGGCAAATTGTCGGGTTAGCCCGACCTGCAGCTACTTGGTTGCAGCAGTTTTCTTTTTAACAGGCTTTTTGGCGGTAACTTTTTTCGTGGTCGGCTTGGCGGTTTTTTTAACGGCGGCTTTAACGGTCGTTGCTTTTGCCTTAGTTGTTGCAGCCTTTGCTTTGGCTGTTTCTGGTTTGGTGGCCTTGGGTTCGGCGGCACGGGCAGCCGGTTTTTTGGTTTTGCCGCCACCCTTCGCCGCTTTGGCTGCAATCAATTCCAGCGCCTGCTCCAGCGTGATCTCATCCGGTGAAACATCCTTGGGCAGCGTGGCGTTGATCTTGCCGTGGCGGGCGTAAGGGCCGTAGCGCCCGCTACAGATTTCCACACTGGCTTTGTCGTCGGGGTGGTCGCCCAGCACGCGCAACACAGTATTGCCTTCACGTGCCTGCGCCAGCAGTTCCACGGCACGCTCCAAGCTGATATCGAAGATGCTGTCGGCACGCGGGATGGATTTGAATTTGCCGTCATGCCCGATGTAGGGGCCGAAGCGGCCGATATTGACGATGACTTTCTTGCCGGATTCCGGGTGCAAACCGAGCTCGCGCGGTAGCGACAGCAGCTTCAGGGCACCGGCCAGATCAGCTTGCTCGACCGGCATTTCCTTGGGCCAGGACACGCGCTTGGGCTTGGTTTTCTCGCCTTCCACGACTTCGCCCAGCTGCACGTAGTGACCATACGGGCCGCGCAGCAGCAGGACGGTTTGTTGCGTGTCTGGATGCGCGCCCAACTCTGTCCGTGCGGAGGCATCATCTTGCGTTTCACCGCTGAGGCTGCGCTTGTATTTGCAGGCAGGGTAATCGGTGCAACTGATGAAGCTGCCGTAGCGGCTAAGCTTTTTGGCCAGCGGCTTACCGCATTCCGGGCAGGCTTCGTCGAGTAATTCCACCGGGCGGTCGATGTTGGTCTTGTCTTTGAGGAGCGTGGAAAAACCTTTCCAGAACGCATCCATCACGCCGATCCAGTCGCGCTTGCCTTCGGAGACTTCGTCCAGTTCATCCTCAAGGTGGGCGGTGAAGCCGTAATCCACATAGCGGGTGAAATGTTCGGTGAGGAAGCGCGTGACGACGCGACCCACATCGGTGGGGACGAAGCGTTTTTTGTCCAGAATGGCGTATTCACGCGCTTGCAGCGTGGAGATGATGGTGGCGTAGGTGGAAGGGCGGCCGATGCCATGTTCTTCCAGCGTTTTGACTAGGCTGGCTTCGGAGAAACGCGGCGGCGGCTGGGTGAAATGTTGTTCGCCATACAGTTTGTCCACGGGCAGCACGTCACCCTCGGCCAGCGGCGGAAGTTTGCCGCTTTCCTCTTCGGTCGCGTCGTCCACATCTTCCATGTACACGCCGATGAAGCCGGGGAATACCAATACCTGGCCGGAGGCGCGGAACAAGGTGGTATCGCCGCCCAAGCGGATGTCCAGGCTGACCGTGTCGAAACGTGCCGGGGCCATCTGGCAGGCGAGCGTGCGCTTCCAGATCATTTCGTAGAGACGTGCCTGGTCGGCGGTCAAATGGCCGTGGATGCTCTCTGGCGTGCGTGCTATCGAAGTCGGGCGGATCGCTTCATGCGATTCCTGCGCATTCTTGGTCTTGCTCTTGTAGGCGGGCTGGGTGGACGGCAGATATTCCGATGAAAAATTATCCTTGATGTAATCGCGGATCTCCTGCACCGCTTCTTTGGCCAGCGATACCGAGTCGGTACGCATGTAGGAGATCAGGCCGACCGTTTGGCCGCCGATGTCCACGCCCTCATACAGTGATTGCGCGGTGCGCATGGTGCGCTCGGCGGACATGCCGAGCTTGCGCACCGCTTCCTGCTGCAGTGTGGAAGTGGTGAACGGGGCGGCGGCATAACGCTGTTTGGCTTTCTTTTCGACGCGTACCACCTTGGGCGGCAGTTTGGCATCGTTTAGTTTGGCGAAGATCGCCTCATATTCGGCCTGGCTGCCGATGCTGAGCTGTTCCAGTTTCTTGCCATGGTACTGGAACAGTTTGGCGGTGAACGGCTGGTGGTCTTTATGGCTGTCCAGATGCACGGTCCAGTATTCCTGGCTCTTGAACGCCTCGATTTCCAGTTCGCGCTCGACGATCAGTCGCAGTGCGGGGCTCTGTACGCGCCCTGCCGACAGTCCGGGGCGAATCTTGCGCCACAGCAGCGGCGACAGGTTAAAGCCGACCAGGTAGTCCAGCGCACGCCGCGCCTGTTGTGCATTGACCAGCGGCATCGAAATCTCGCGCGGGTGAGCAACCGCTTCGCGCACTGCCGACTGGGTGATTTCGTAGAACACCACACGCTGCATATTTTTATTTTTCAGGCCGCGCTTGGCCTTGAGCAACTCTGAAATGTGCCAGGCGATCGCTTCCCCTTCGCGGTCGGGATCGGGTGCCAGCAGGATATTGTCGGCTTCCGCAGCAGCCTTGGCGATCGCGTCCACATGTTTGCTGTTGCGTGCGATGGTCTCGTATTTCATCGCAAAATTATCGTCAGGGTCGACGGCGCCGGTCTTGGGTATCAGGTCACGTACATGCCCGTACGAGGCGAGTACCTCGAAATCCTTGCCCAGATATTTCTTCAGTGTCTTGGCTTTGGCCGGTGATTCGACGATCAGGAGATTGGTTGCCATGCGTGCAATTCAGGAGTTAGTGTAATTGTGCGGAATGCAGCGGCGTGAGCAGTTCTTCGACCAATAGCGGATCGAGTTCCTGATGGCGGTTCCACAATACCATCAGCATGATCATTTTGAGCTTGTCCAACCCCAGATTTTCCTGTTGCAGCGCAACCGCCCGGTCAAGAATCATTTCGCGTTCGACCGCGGAGATCATATGTTGCTGCTCGGAAAATAGCAGGAACTGACGCGCTTCGTAGCCGATGCGGTGCAGCTCCAGATCGGCGAAATGGCGCATTCCGGCATGTTCCAGGCTGGCCGGGTAGTTGTCGGGGTTTTGCTGTTGCAGCGCGGACAGCCAGGTCAGCGCCTCGTCGATTTCTTCGCCTTCAAATCCGGCAGCGGAGAGCTTGCGCGACAACTTGTCCGGTTCGGGATAGATGCCCGCATCGAAGTAACTTTCAAACAGATACATCAGGATATCAAACATGATTTATGACAGTTTTAGTGGATACGTTGGTACAACCCGCCGGGTAGTGTATTGATGCGGCCTTCCAGTTCGAGCGTCAACAGCATGGCGGATAGCTGGCTTACCGTCAAGCCGCAACGCGCGTTGAGCGTATCCAGATCGACCGGATCAAAGCCGAGATGCGCGAGCAGCGGGTGATCGGTGTCTTGGGTTGCTGTGCCGTGGGCGGGCAATATGGCCAGGCTGCCCAGTTCTTCCAGCACATCCTGCGCTGTCTCGACCAGTTTTGCGCCTTGTTTGAGCAGGGCATGGCAGCCTTTGCTTTGCGGCGCGTGGATCGAGCCGGGGATGGCGAACACGTCACGACCCTGTTCCAGCGCCAATCGTGCGGTGATCAGCGAACCGCTTTGTAACGAGGCTTCTACCACCAGACAACCGGCGCTCATGCCGCTGATGATGCGGTTGCGACGGGGGAAGTTGGCAGCCAGCGGCGGCGTGCCGAGCGGAAATTCCGAAACGAGTGCGCCTTGGTTGGCCAGTGCGTGAGCCAGATCACGGTTGGCGGCAGGGTAGACTTTGTCCAGGCCGGTGCCGACCACACCGATGCTGCCGCCTGCTCCTTGTAGCGCACCACGGTGTGCGGCGGCATCGATACCGTGGGCCATGCCGCTGATGATGCACAATCCGGCATCGCTCAACGATTTGGCAAACGCTTCGGCGTTGTTGATGCCTTGCGGCGTGGCATTGCGACTGCCAACTACGGCCAGCGCAGATCGGTTCAGCAGGTCGAGCCGTCCTTTTACATACAACAGCAGCGGCGGATCAGGAATGTTGAGCAGGGCTTGCGGGTAGGCGCTGTCGGCCAGGGTGACAACGTGATTGTTATCGTCTTGCAGCCAGTTCAACGTAGAGGCAAGCGCATCCGCGTTGATGCCTTTGCCGATTTCAGCTACGACATCCGCTTTGATGATGGATTTGAGCAAGCCGACAGGCGCGGCAAAGATTGCCTCCGGCGAGCCAAATTCCTTCAGCAGGCAGCGTGCACCTTCTCCGCCCAAGCCGTGGATTAAACTGAGCGCCAGCCATGCCCTGGGTGAGGCATCAACAGACATAAGGAAACCTCTATAAATTCATTTTGCGGGCGAACCGCCGCGTCGCGTGCTCGCTCATTCCTCGCCTATCAATTTGATATGTCTCGTCATTCGCTGCGCGGCTCCTTGCGTTTCATCCCGCAAAAGTGAATTTCTAGAGGTTCCCATAATTTATGGCTTCTTTGCCTGATCCAACAATTGCACCGGCAACTTGGCCTGCATTACCAGCGCATAAGATACCTTGTCGAACACGCGAAATACGAACACCAGGCCATAGCGTTCATCAGGCAGCGAGATTCTTTCCTCGCCGTTTTTTACGACTTCACCCTTGCTGTACAGCGCCAGCACATGCCCGCTCTCAAGACCCTCGCGCTTGCCCTTGCTCAAGGTGACGATGGCACCTTGCCCGGCCTGCGACACACCGCCGTAAATCGAGATGATGCGCGCCAGAATACTGGCCGTTGGCGCGCGCGGCAGATAGGTGCCAAGGGTATCGCCGGAAGCTACAACCAAGCGGTCGCCCTTGTAAATTTCCTGTACGGACTTGGTGATCAATACCGTGCTGACATCGGCAAAGTCAGACACCTCGACATCTCCGAGATAGATGGCTTCAACACCCAGTGCCTCTTTGGTATCGGGGTCAACGAAGGTTTTGCCGGTGCGATAAATCTGCCACTTGTTGCCTTTGTCCGCAGGTAATCCCTTCGCAAAAGCGGTATCTGGCGCCCCGAGCGCCACGCGCCCCTCGCGTGCACCGATCAGCACCGGTGCGCCTTTTAGCTCACCCTCTTCAACAATCAGCGGTTGGCTTAAAAACGGCCCGATGTCGCCGGCAGGGATGCTGGGTATCGCATCATGGTCGCTGTAGCTCTCGCGAACCTTTGGAGATAATTTGACCATGCCATTTTTGCCCGCATGTCCGATGCGTAACGTGCCATTGGCACGGTTCAGGACAATGACATCACCGGGGTAAATCCAGTGCGGATCCCTGATGGTGTCCTTGTTCATTCCCCAGATGTAAGGCCATCTCCACGGGTCTTTGAAAAACTTGCCGGAGATATCCCACAGCGTGTCACCCTTGACGACAATGTGCAGATCAGGCGCGTCCTTACGAAGCTCCGGTAGGGTTCCAGGTTGCGCGGCAAAAGCCAGCACGGGCAACAAAAAGCAAATCAGCGATATAATCTTGCGCATCGAAAACTCCGGCAGGTTCAGAATGAAAAGCTCGCAATGTTGCCGCGGTGTGGCAAATTCTGCATCCAGATGCCCAAATTAGCAAGCAGTCGAAATTAACAAACAGTTAGGGGAAGCGCATGGCTATCCTGAAAATACTACAGTACCCTGATGAACGCTTGCGCAAAGTCGCAGCAAAAGTTGAGCACATCAGCCCCCACATCCGTAAACTGGTACGCGACATGGCCGAGACAATGTATGCCGCGCCGGGAGTGGGGCTGGCGGCGACACAGGTGGATGTGCATGAGCAGATTATCGTGATGGATATATCCGAGGCGCGCAGCCAGTTGAGGGTGTTTATCAATCCCGAGATCCTTGCCAGCAGTGGCGAGGAAGAATGTGAGGAGGGATGCCTGTCGGTGCCGGGTATTTATGAGAATGTGCGCCGCGCAGAGAAGGTGACGGTGCGCGCCCTCAATGAGAAAGGCGAATCATTCACGCTGGAGGCCGATGGGTTTTTGGCGGTTTGTATCCAGCACGAGATGGATCACTTGCGCGGCAAGGTGTTCGTCGAATATCTGTCGCAACTCAAACAAATACGGATTCGCGCCAAGCTGAAGAAACGCCTGCGCGAAACCTTGTAAGAACCTCTGCACAACTACTGCGCTCGCTCGCTACGTTGTGCAGAGGTTTTCTCCAGACTAAATACAATATGAAAATCATCTTTGCCGGGACACCGCAGTTCGCTGCCAGCGCGTTGGAGGCACTGCTTGGGGAGCATAGCATCGTTGCAGTGCTGACCCAGCCGGATCGCCCATCCGGGCGCGGTATGCAGCTTGCCGCCAGCCCGGTAAAGCAGCTCGCCCTGCAGCGCGGGCTGACGGTGTTACAGCCTCCTACCCTGAAGACAGAAGAAGCGCAACGCGAAATCGCCGCGCTGGATGCCGATGTGATGGTGGTGGCCGCTTATGGCCTGATATTGCCCAAGGCGGTGCTGCAACTGCCGCGTCATGGTTGCCTGAATATCCATGCCTCTTTATTGCCACGTTGGCGCGGAGCCGCGCCGATACAACGTGCGATGCTGGCGGGAGACAGCGAAACGGGCATTACTATTATGCAGATGGATGAAGGGCTGGATACCGGCGACATGCTGCTGCGTAGTGCTTGTCCCATTGCTGCAAACGATACTGCGCAAACCTTGCATGACAAACTGGCAGAAATGGGTGCGAGCAGCATTCTCGACGCGTTGCGCCTGCTACAGGCAAACCGCCTGACACCGGCCAGGCAGGATGATACGGCGGCGACCTATGCGGCCAAACTGCTCAAAAGCGAAGCGCAGATCGACTGGAAGCAAGATGCCCAACAGATCGAACGCGCGGTGCGCGCCTACAACCCCTTTCCGGTATGCCATGCCAGCCTTAACGGCACGCAGATAAAAATCTGGCAGGCTGAATTGTGTATGGGCCAACAAGGCGAGCCGGGCAGGGTGTTGGCGGTGGATAAGCATGGCATCACTGTCGCTTGCGGCAAAAGCGCGCTGTGCCTGACGGTGTTGCAACGCCCCGGAGGCAAGGCGCAACCGGCCATACAGTTTGTGCAGGCAATGCCGGTCAAGACCGGCGACCATTTTTCATAGATGCACAACATTCAACTTGCCGCCGGCCAGATCGTTCAGCAGGTGCTGGTGGACGGGCGCAACCTCAATCAGGTGCTGGAGGAATCACTGCGCAAAAAAATGGTATGGACTCCGGCACAGCGCGCCACCTTGCAGGATTTGAGCTACGGCACACTGCGTTTTTACGGCCAGTTGCGTGCGCTGTTGGCGCTGTTGCTGCACAAACCGATGCTGGATCAGCGTATTTACTATGTGCTGCTGGTGGCGCTGTACCAACTGCAATACAGCAAAGCCGCGCAGCATGCGGTGGTTGATCATGCGGTGCGTTCCGCACAAATGCTGAATGCAAAAGTGAGCGGGCTGGTGAATGCGGTTTTGCGCAACTTTTTGCGCAATCATGCTGCCTTGCTGGAACAAGCCAAGCAGAGTGAGGAAGGGCGCTTCAGCTACCCGCAGTGGTGGATCGACGAGTTGCGGGCGCAGTACGGTGAGCGCTACACCGCCATACTCGATGCAGGCAACCTGCATCCGCCGATGACGTTGCGCGTCAATCGACGGAACGGTACGGCACATGAATATCTGGCGAAACTGGCCGAGCAGGATATGCCGGCTCGACTGATCGGGCTTGATGCGCTGCAACTGGATAAGCCGGTGGCTGTGGGCAAACTGCCGGGGTTCTTCGATGGGCTGGTTTCGGTGCAGGATGCCGGCGCACAACAAGCAGCGTACTTGCTGGATGTGCACGACGGAATGCGCGTGCTGGATGCTTGCGCCGCACCCGGCGGCAAGACTGCGCACATTCTGGAATGCGCCAAAGTCGAAATGGTCGCGGTGGACAAGGATGAACAACGTCTGCGGCGTGTCGAGGAGAATTTGCAGCGATTGGAGCTATCGGCGCGTTTGATGGTCGGTGATGCCGCGCAACCGGAGGAGTGGTGGGACGGCAAGCCATTTGAGCGCATTCTTGCCGATGTGCCCTGCTCGGCTTCCGGCGTGGTGCGCCGCCACCCCGACATCAAGTGGCTGCGCCGCAGCACCGATATTGCCGGCTTCGCCGCGCAACAACTTGCCATTTTGCAGGCGTTGTGGCAATTGCTGGCGCAAGACGGAAAACTGCTCTACGCCACTTGTTCGGTTTTTCGTCAGGAGAATGAACAGGTCGTCGCAGCGTTCATGGCGCAACAACCGGATGCGCAACGCTTGCCGGTAAATCTGCCGGGAAACAGCGAGGGGCAATTGCTGCCCAATGAGCAACATGACGGATTCTTTTATGCGCTGTTGCACAAGACCCGGAGGGTGGCGCAATCCTGAGCCGTGCAAACCGGAATCAACCTAAAAACCGCAGTTGATGATGAATGTTGTGTTTATCCAAGATGTTGCGTCGCTCTTGTAGGTGCGAATTCATTCGCACATAACCTCTTGTTCGTGCGAATGAATTCGCACCTACATACCACTCAACTGCGTTTTTTAGGATCAACCAAGTAGCATGAATAACGCGCAGTGAATTTATAGAGATTCACTTGAGATTATTGGGTTGGGCGTTGAATCCGCTGGTACAGCCGATAGTGTTCGCCCTTACCCATTTTGCGGCTGCCCTCCCAGATTTTTTTCCAGCGCGTTTCATCGAGCAACGGCTTGGATAGCCGGTCGCCCTGAATGATGCGCAGATCGCAGCGCTCCCGGTGGTCTGCGTGCGTGATGATCCCGCCGAAGTAGTGCAGCATGGCGCGCTGCCCGTCGCCGAGATAATCGTGCCCGATGCACTGGTATTGTTTTGGCATGGCGTGTTTCAGCGAGGCGACCATGTTGCGATAACTCCTGCCGCTATCCAGCCAGGGTAGCCACAGGGTCATGGCGAGCACCCAGAGCAGCGTGATGCCGGTTGCCCAGTTGACTACCGCGCGGCGCATCGAGCGCCCGATGCGCCACACCACTATCAGCCACAGCACGGTGGCGATGAGCGCGATAACGAAGGGGGTGGTGTGAAACTCCGGCTCGAAGCCGGGCTGATAATTTTTCAGCCATTGCGTGATTTTGGCGCGGTTGTTCAGCAGCAGCCCCGCCCAACCCCACCACATCAAAATGGCGAGCAATGCGAAAGTCATCAGGCCGAACCAGTCCAGCGCGTTGGCCGCACCGCGTTTCAACATGGATAGCGAGGCGGTGGCGAGCAACGCAATTGGCAACAGCATGGGCAGTGCGAACACCTCCTTGATGTCGGGCACCAGGCTGAGCGTCACCAGCATCACACCGAAACTGACCAGCGGCAGTTGCAGATCGTCGCGCTGTGCCAGGCGGTGGCGCGATTTCCACACCGTCCATACTGCCAGCGGTAGAGCGGGCCATGCCAACCAGGGTAAGTTTTTCAGGTAATAAAAGCTATCCGCATCCGGGCCATTCTTCGCATAATCGAGCCAGTGGCCGATATTGTGCGCCCATGCCCAGTCGGCGAACAGGCGTGGCGAGTGTTGGTAGAGCAGCAGCGGCCATACAGTCAGCCACGGCAAGGCAAACAGGGTGGCGATGCCGAGGCTGGAAAAATAATTGCGCGTGCGCCATTTTTGAAACAGCGCGGGCAGCAGCGCTGCAATCAGCACGAACAGCACCGGCGCGATAAAACCCTTGGACATGAAGCCGATGCCCATGCCCGTGCCGATCAGGATGCCGGCACGCACACGGTGCTCCTGGCTCAACGCGAATCCGAACAGCATCATCGCGCAGCCGGCGAGCAGCGCCAGGTCGGTGATCATCTGGTGCGCGCGCACCAGCATGCCGACGCAGCCGATCAGGATAATGGCTGCCGCCCAGCCACGGTTTTCGCCGTACAGTTTGCGGCCGGCGAGCCCGGTGAACAACAGCATCAGGCCGGTGTAGAAGCCGCTCGCCAGCCGCGCGCCATCATGCAACGGCAGCAGCGGCGCAAACAGCTTGGCGGATAGCGCAGCGGTCCAGTAGAACAGCGGCGGCTTGTCCATAAATGGTTCGCCTGCGAGCGCGGGAACCAACCAATTGCCGTTTTGCAGTATCGAATAAATCAGCCCGAAGCTGGATGCTTCATCAGACTTCCACGGGTCGTGGCCGACCAATCCCGTTCCCAGCCAGATGGCGACCAGCAGCCCGAGCAGTACCGCTTTGGCCGGAGTGATGGGGTGTGGATCAGTCGGTTTGATGAAGTACATTACGCTTCCAGAAAAAATTATTCGCCACTATTCGGGTGAATAGTCAGTGGATCGCTACGCTCAGTGGTAAGTGGAACGGCGCCGCGCGCCTCAGTGGGAAAACCCCACTTCCTGTATCTGGTGAGTAGTAAGTGGGGCGGCACTTCGTGCCTCAGTGGAAAGTAGGAAAACTGCGACCTCACCACTCACCACTCACCACTCACCACTCACCACTCACCACTCACCACTTCCCACTCCCTACTCCACAATTTTAATGCGTTGCCCCGGCTGCGGCTCACCGTTGGGGTACTGTGCGTTGATCAGGCGTAAATAGTTTTCCGCTGATTTGCCCAGCGGTGATTTTTGCGCCAACTTGGCATAAGTATCGCCCGCCCGAACGGTAATGACGTGAATGGTGAGCGGCTTGACCAGCTTGCGCTCCTCGGCAGTCATCGCGCGAAAGCTGCGTATGGCGCCGAGGATCTGGTCGCGATGTGCGGCCAGATTCGGTTTGGTCTTGCCTTTGCCTTGTAGCACAAAGGCCTGCTTATTCAGGAAGATTACGCTGCCGACGCTATCCGGCAAATCGATCAGTGCGGCAGGCAGGCCGTTCACCTCGATCGCCTGTATCTGCGCGCTGTAACCGGCCAGGCGGCGCGCATATTCGACCGGCGTGCCGCTTGCCTTGCCGCCCATTTTCATCAGCATCTGTGCCTCGCCCTGCGGGCTGATGGCGACCACCGCATCGGGCTTGTTATGCACCTGCCAGGTTTCCGGGAATTGCAGTGTCATGCCGAGCTCATCATGATAGAAGCGGTTGTTGCGCACCACGCCCTGATCGCTGTTTTCGTTGAACACCATCCCTTCGATGGCGCTCAAAAATTCGCTGCGCCCTTCAACAGGGTGCGCTACAGTTTGCTTTCCAGCTTCGCCCACGGCCTGCTGCAGGCGCGTGTCATTATCCGGGTGGGTGGCGAATAGGCCGTGATAGCGGCGTGGCTCACGGCCTTCCTGCTTGGCCAATTGCTCATCCTGCAATTCCTGATTCTTCAACACGCCGATGATCTTGATGATAGCTTGCGGATCGAATTCGCTACGCGCCAGATATATCGCGCCAAGCCGGTCTGCCTCCAGCTCGTGTTCGCGTCCGTAGCCCGACAGCAGCGCGCCGCTGGCGAGGTTGATGACGTTGCTGGCACCGGGCGTGTTGAGTTGCGGAACGAAGATGGAAGCGATGGTTAGCCCGATGTCGGCGGCCTGTGCGGCGCTCTGCTGGCGCACTCCGTGGCGCGCTGTCACATGGCCGATCTCGTGACCCAGTACGGCGGCCAGCTCTGCCTCTGAATTGAGATAGGCCATGATGCCGCGTGTGATATAAATGTAGCCGCCGGGTAGCGCGAAGGCGTTGATCTCCGGTGTGTCCAGCACGGTGAAATGGTACTGCAGGTTGGGGCGATGGCTCTGTTTGGCGAGTTTCTGGCCGACACGATCCACGTACTCCTGTAACGGTTTCGACCCATAAACGTGGTATTCCTTCTTGACCTGCTCGTCGTTTTTGCGGCCGATGGCGACTTCCTGGCTTTCCGACATCATCACGAAATCGTTCCGCCCGGAAACGGGGTTTTGCGCGCAGCCGGCCAGCAGCGCGAGTACGATAGCGATCATCAGAAGACGCATGGCAATTCCCGTTCAACAAGCATCAATAGGCGCGATTGTCGCCGCAAATAAAAAAGGCAGCAAACGCTGCCTTTTGATAAAGCGGTCGCGCGAAGTTCCTTACGCCGCAGCCTTGGTGCCGTACTTCTGGCGGAATTTGTCGATACGGCCGGCGGTGTCCACGATCTTTTGCGTGCCAGTGTAGAACGGGTGGCATTCGGAACAAACTTCAACGTTCAGTACCGGCTTGCCGAACACTGACTTGGTCTTGAAGCTGTTGCCGCAACTGCACGTCACGGTGATTTCATTGTAATTTGGGTGGATGTCGGTTTTCATTTTATTTCCTTGCAATTGGTTCGGTGCGGCTGGTGTACGCACTCCCCCTGTACATATTCACAGGGGCGCGCATTATCCATAAAAAGAGCGGGTTGGGCAAATTTTTGTGGCTCGGGCTTGGTATCATGCGCGACCCGTGGCAAACCGTGCTTACAGACCGAATGTTCATGGCATGAAAGGGCGTATGGAGGTTCCTAACGAAGCCCGCCCTGGGCAAAGGCGAATCGGTTCGGAATGACCGGCTTGATGGGAGCGCCGATGTCCCCGTCGGCAAGGGTGTTTGAAATAGCCGACGGGGACATCGGCGCTCCCATCCGCTGCCAAAACAATCATGCTTTATTAATGCTGGATCAATAAATGAAACTGCGTAAACAAACCCTATGCCCACACTGACTCGCAACGACTACCGCACGCTGACGCTGGCCGCGCTGGGCGGCGCGCTGGAGTTCTACGATTTCATCATCTTCGTGTTTTTCGCGGTGGTGATCGGGCAGCTGTTCTTTCCGCCCGACATGCCCGACTGGTTGCGCCAGGCGCAGACCTTCGGCATCTTCGCGGCGGGCTATCTGGCGCGCCCGCTGGGCGG
>CAZMWC010000030.1:0-13390 GCA_964569805.1 uncultured Gallionella sp. | reverse complement strand
GAGATGAAATACGACATGTGCGGCGCGGCCAGCGTGCTCGGCACCATGCAAGCCATCGCCGAGATGGGGCTGAAGCTCAACGTGGTCGGCATCATCCCCTCCTGCGAAAACCTGCCCTCCGGCCGCGCCACCAAGCCCGGCGACATCGTCACTTCGATGTCCGGCCAGACCATCGAGATACTCAACACCGATGCCGAGGGTCGCCTGATCCTGTGCGACGCGTTGACCTATGCCGCAAAATTTAAACCGGACACGGTGATCGACATCGCCACCCTCACCGGAGCGTGTGTTATCGCGCTGGGCCATGTGGCCAGCGGCCTGTTCAGCAATGAAGACGCGCTTGCCGGGGAATTGCTGGCAGCAGGTGAACAAACGTACGACCGCGCCTGGCAACTGCCGCTGTGGGAAGACTACCAGCCGCTGCTGGATAGCAATTTTGCCGACATGCAGAACATCGGCGGGCGCGCGGGCGGCACCATCACAGCCGCCTGTTTCCTGTCACGTTTCACCAAAGACTATCGCTGGGCGCATCTGGACATCGCGGGAACGGCCTGGAAATCCGGCAAGGAAAAAGGTGCGACGGGTCGTCCGGTGCCGCTGCTCACGCAATACCTCATCAACCGCACGAATAAATAAAATTAGCCACGGATAACACAGACAATGCGAAACCACCTTTGTATATCACGGTTTTTATCCGTGAACATCCGTGTTCATCTGTGGCTGAATGATTTTTCATCATGACTAAAGTGGATTTCTACACCGGCTCGGAAGACAAGCTGCGCACCGCCTGTCAGTTGAGCCACAAAGCCATGCAGAGCGGGGTGCGCGTGATACTCAGCGCGCCCGATGCGGCAACCACCGACGCGCTGGATAAGCTGCTCTGGCATTTCCCTGACACCGCCTTCCTCCCGCACTGTCGCAGCGATGCTGCCGATGCAGAGCAAATGCCTGTTGTGCTCAATCATGGCAACGACAAATTCCCGCACCACGATTTATTGATTAGCCTGCACCGCGAATGTGTACCGTTCTTCAGCCACTTCGAGCGCGTCATCGAAATCATCGGCAACGATGATGAAGACAGTCGCCTGGGACGTGAACGCTTCAAATTCTATCGTGACCGTGGCTACGAATTGCGCCACATTGACCTGTCCAAAGCAATATGACTTCCGCCAGACAACCTGACGACCTGCCGGATAATCTGCCACTACTTACCGAGGTGATTGGTGAAAACATGCCGGATGAGTTTCCGACACTGACCGAGATCGTCGCCGAATCCGAGACAGACACCCGTCAGGACGCTGGTAATTCTGAAGCGGCCATGTCTCATTCAGATGGCATCAGCGAAGAACAGATGCAGAAGTTATTGCAGCAACTCGAAGCGCATCTCGAAACCACATTCAAACAAAAACTCAACCTTCATATTGAACAATTGCAACGGCAAACCATCGATCAAGCGATCAGCGAACTCAAGGCCGCATTGCCCGAACTGCTGCGCAATGCGCTGCCCGCAAATTCCCGTAACGACAATTGACCCATCGCCAATTGCACAAAAATTGGCTCTACCGGGGCGCGTTAGGTAAAATGCCGGTCTTTCCGCATGGCAGAGGCTGGTATGGCTGGGCAATTAAAAAAAGCAGGGGCGCAAAAAACAGTTGGCTATGAAGCGGCAATGGCCGAGCTCGAGCAAATCGTCGCCGATATGGAGGCGGGCAAGCTGTCGCTAGAAGATTCACTGGCGGCCTATAAGCGCGGCGCCGAACTACTGACGTTCTGCCGCGCCAAACTCGAAGATGCGCAGCAACAGGTGCGTGTACTGGAAGACGGTGTATTGAAGGATTTCCCTGCCAATGCCGAGGCCGCGCAGGCTGCTTCTGCAAGTTCAGGGCAGGCTTGATGCACGTCGACTTTCAAAGCTGGGCGAGCGCCCATCAATCCCGTTTTGAAGAACTGTTGCGCACCCTGTTGCCGCAACCGGACATTGCCCCGCAGCGGCTGCATCAGGCAATGCGCTACAGCGTACTGGATGGCGGCAAACGGGTGCGCCCGTTGCTGGCGTTTGCCGCAGGCGAGTTGACTAACGCGGATGGGGCGCGTGTCAATATAACGGCGGCGGCGGTTGAGCTGATCCACGCCTACTCGCTGGTGCATGACGACATGCCCTGCATGGACGATGATGTGTTGCGTCGCGGCAAACCGACTTGCCATGTGCAATATGACGATGCGACCGCACTGCTGGTGGGCGATGCCCTGCAAACACTGGCGTTTCAACTTCTCGCGGAACACCATTTGAGCGATGACGCAGCGCGGCAACTCGAAATGATCAAATTACTTGCGCTGGCCTCCGGCTCGCGCGGTATGGCAGGCGGACAGGCGATTGATCTTGCCAGCGTGGGCAAGTCGCTGGCCCTTCCCGAGTTGGAGTTCATGCACATCCACAAGACTGGCGCGCTGATACGTGCAGCAATCCTGCTTGGAGCGCATTGCGGCACAGCTTCCGAAACACAGCTGGCGAAGCTGAACCATTTCGGCAAATGTATCGGGCTGGCATTTCAAGTAGTGGACGATGTGCTGGACAGCGAGGCTGACACCGCGACGCTGGGCAAAACGGCCGGCAAGGATGCCGATAACGATAAACCGACTTACGTTACGTTGCTGGGTATACAAGCGGCGAAAGAAATGGCGGCTAACCTGCATCGCGAGGCGCTGGAGGCACTGTCAGAATTTGGCGGAAAAGCGCGGCGCTTGCGCGAGCTGGCCGACTTCATCGTGCTGCGAAAATTTTGATGGGTACCTTTGTTTTTGTAGGGTGGGCTCTGCCCTCCATGCCGGGCGCAGCCCGGCCTACCCACGCATCTCTGCACGAGGCAATCCGATGTATTCGCTACTGAACACCATCAACACCCCCGAAGAGTTGCGCTGTTTGGATCGCGCGCAATTACCGCAATTGGCGAAGGAATTGCGCGAATTTATGGTCGAATCGGTGAGCAAGACCGGCGGGCACCTGTCCTCCAATCTGGGCACGGTCGAGCTGACCATCGCGCTGCACCGCGTCTACGACACACCTGAAGACAAGTTGGTGTGGGATGTCGGGCACCAGACCTACGCCCACAAAATTCTTACCGGGCGGCGCGAGGCAATGGGCAAATTGCGCATGGCGGGCGGCATCGCCGGCTTTCCAAAGCGCGAAGAAAGCCCTTACGACACCTTCGGCACCGGCCATTCCAGCACCTCGATTTCGGCGGCATTGGGCATGGCTGTCGCAGCGCGGCTACAGGGCTCGGAACGGCGTTGCGTCGCGATCATCGGCGATGGCGCGTTGACCGGCGGCATGGCCTTCGAGGCGCTCAACAATGCCGGCGCGATGAACACCAATCTGCTGGTCGTTCTCAATGACAACGACATGTCCATATCGCGCCCGGTCGGCGCGCTGAATAATTATCTGGCCAAGCTGATGTCGGGACGTTTTTACGCGGCGATGCGGCGCGGCAGCGAGAAGATGTTCAAGGGCATGCCGCCGATGCTGGAGTTCGCCAAGCGCGCCGAAGAACACGTCAAGGGCATGGTGACTCCGGGTACTTTGTTCGAGGAATTCGGTTTCAATTATATCGGCCCGATAGACGGGCACGATCTGGATGTGTTGCTGGACACCATGAACAATATCCGGCAACTGGACGGGCCGCAGTTCCTGCACGTCGTCACGCAAAAGGGTAAGGGCTACGCGCTGGCCGAGGAAGATTGTCTGCTGTACCACGGCGTGAGTAAATTTGACCGCACACAGGGCATTGTCGCAAACCAACCCGGGCAGCCGACTTATACCGAAGTGTTCGGGCAATGGCTGTGCGATATGGCGGCACGGGATGAACGTCTGGTTGGCATTACCCCCGCGATGTGCGAAGGCTCGGGAATGGCGGAATTTGCCGGGCGCTTCC
Source organism: uncultured Gallionella sp. (assembly GCA_964569805.1). Taxonomy (GTDB): domain Bacteria; phylum Pseudomonadota; class Gammaproteobacteria; order Burkholderiales; family Gallionellaceae; genus Gallionella. The sequence goes on along the minus strand of CAZMWC010000030.1, from coordinate 9,461 downwards.
CGGAACGTTATTTCGATGTCGGCATCGCCGAGCAACATGCGCTGACTTTCGCGGCAGGCATGGCCTGCGACGGCTACAAGCCGGTGGTGGCGATCTATTCGACCTTTCTGCAGCGCGCCTACGATCAACTTATTCACGACATTGCCATCCAAAACCTGCCCGTGATATTGGCGGTGGATCGGGGCGGCCTGGTCGGCGCAGACGGTGCGACGCACGCGGGCAGCTTCGACTTGTCCTATCTGCGCTGCATCCCCAACATGACGGTGATGGCTCCGTCTGACGAGGACGAATGCCGCCAGATGCTGTACACCGCATTCCAGATGAACACGCCAACCGCAGTCCGCTACCCGCGCGGCCATGGCCCTGGAATATTGCCCAAACAAGCGATGCATGCTCTTCCGCTGGGCAAAGGTGAAGTGCGGCGCAGCGGGCAAAAAGTGGCGATATTGTCTTTTGGCTCGATGCTGACACCCGCGCTGGCGGCTGCCGGACAACTGGATGCAACCGTAGCCAATATGCGCTACGTCAAACCGCTGGATGCGGGGCTGGTATTGCAACTGGCGCGCGAACATGAATTGCTGGTAACCGTGGAAGAGAACACCGTACAAGGCGGCGCAGGCAGCGCGGTAGCTGAATGTCTGATGCAACATGGCATCAATGTTCCCGTGCTGCACCTGGGGCTGCCGGATGAGTTTTTAGAGCAGGGCAATCCCGCGCAGATGCTGGCCGATTGCGGCCTTGACGCGGCAGGGCTGATCGCCGCCATTCGCGCCAAACAATCCGAGTAGTTTTAAACTGAAGAGGCCACCATGAACGCTGCTGCAAAACGCCCCATCGCCGATGTGCAAAGCTCCGCCGATACGCGCCATCTGGCGATCAACAAGGTTGGCATCAAGGGCATCCGCCACCCGGTAAAAGTGAAGGACAAAAGCGTCGGCGTACAGCACACCATCGCCACTTTCAACATGTACGTGCATTTGCCACATAATTTCAAAGGCACGCACATGTCGCGTTTTGTCGAAATACTGAACGAGCACGAGCGCGAGATTTCCGTGGAATCCTTCGAGAGCATCTTGCAGGAAATGGCTGCGCGCCTGGAAGCGCAGTCCGGTTACATCGAAATGAGCTTCCCGTATTTCGTCAACAAAACCGCGCCGATTTCCGGCGTGCAAAGCCTGCTGGATTACGATGTCACGCTGATCGGTGAAACCGTCGACGGCAAGGCGCGCGTCACCATGAAAGTGGTTGTGCCGGTCACCAGCCTGTGCCCATGCTCCAAGAAAATTTCCGAACGCGGCGCGCATAACCAGCGCTCCCATATCACGCTCACCCTGCGCACCAACCGCTTCGTCTGGATCGAAGATGTGGTGCGAATCGCCGAGGAGCAGGCATCCTGCGAACTGTTCGGGTTGCTGAAGCGCCCGGATGAAAAATACGTCACCGAACGCGCCTACGACAATCCAAAATTTGTCGAAGATATGGTACGCGATGTGGCATCGGCACTAAATGCCGATGAGCGCGTTGATGCCTATATCGTGGAATCCGAGAATTTTGAATCGATACACAATCATTCGGCCTACGCGTTGATCGAACACGACAAGACGCTGAATTAAGGGCATCTCTAAAAATTGTCATCGTGAGGAGCGCAGAAATTGGGCTCGCAGGGGTGGACGACTTCTGCGAGCTTTCACCTTGCGGCGAAATGCCTGCTTACCCCGCTTCGCCCAACTCGTAAAACATTCGGCGCAATGCGCTCCGCTTATTGTCGCCCTACATTACGCCTGACACGAGTTGGCATCCCGCAGCACATCATGCAGCGCGGGAAGCGGTCGTGAATCGCCCCTGCGCTATAATCGCCGCCTGAATATTTCCGTCTGCCGAATATGCGCCCATCCCCAATTCATCTGCCCAACAGCGACAATCGCGCCGACTGGCAGACTCTGCGCTCCCTGTTGCCTTTTCTCCTGGAATTCAAGTGGCGCGTGATCGCTGCGCTGACGCTGTTGGTATTGGCCAAGCTCGCCAATGTCTCTGTTCCGCTGGTGCTCAAGGAGATCATTGACGCGCTGGATAAACCACACGCGGCACTGGTCGTGCCTGTATTTCTGGTAATTGCTTACGGATTGCTGCGCATGTCCAGCACGCTGTTTGGCGAATTGCGCGATGCGGTGTTCGCGAAAGTGACGCAACGCGCAATCCGGCGGGTGGCGCTGCAAGTGTTCGAGCATTTGCACAGTTTGAGTTTGCGCTTCCATCTCGACCGGCAAACCGGCGGGGTATCGCGCGACATTGAACGCGGCACGCGCGGCATCAGCTTTTTGATGAACTTCATGCTGTTCAACATCCTGCCAACATTGCTGGAAATTTGCCTGGTGGCGGCGATTTTGCTCCACAAATATAACGTCTGGTTTGCGGTAATTACTTTTATCACGCTGCTGGTTTATATCGGCTTCACGCTGTTTGTCACCGAGTGGCGCATGGTGGTGCGCCGTTCCATGAACAATCTGGATTCCAAGGCAAATAGCCACGCCATCGACAGCCTGTTGAACTACGAGACGGTAAAGTATTTCGGCAACGAAAAGTATGAAGCGCAGCGTTATGACGAGAACATGCGACATTGGGAATTCGCTGCGGTGCGCAACACCGTTTCGCTGGCGTATTTGAATGCCGGACAAAGTTTTATCGTCGCGCTCGGTGTGACAGCGCTGATGCTGCTGGCCGCCGATGAAGTGGTGCAGGGGAAGATGACATTGGGCGATTTGGTGTTGGTCAATGTGTTCATGATCCAGTTGTATATGCCGCTGCATTTTCTCGGCTATGTGTATCGCGAAATCCGCCACGCCCTGGCAGATATGGAGAAAATGTTCGGCCTGCTGCACGAGGATCGGGAAATTGAGGATGCTCCCAATGCGCAAGCCTTGTCGGTAGGCAAGGCCGAGGTGCGCCCACGACACGGTGCGGCGGAGCCGACGGGTGTAGGGGCGAATTCATTCGCCCTAGCGGGTGATGGGCGAATGAATTCGCCCCTACACTTTGGTAACGTGTCGGAGGTGCGCTTCGAGCATGTCGATTTTGGTTATGCGCCGGATCGGCAGATTCTGTTCGACGTGAGTTTTGCGATCCCGGAAGGGCATACCGTGGCGGTGGTAGGCGCGAGTGGCGCGGGTAAGTCCACGCTATCGCGCTTGCTGTTCCGTTTCTACGATGTGCGGCAGGGCCGCATCGTTATCAACGGACAAGATATTCGTGATGTCACGCAAAGCAGTCTGCGTGCGGCGATCGGTATCGTGCCGCAGGACACCGTGCTGTTTAACGATACGATTTACTACAACATCGCTTACGGCCGCCCCGCCGCGTCACGTGAAGAAGTGATCGCCGCCGCGCAAACAGCGCATATCCATGATTTTATCGAATCATTGCCGCAAGGTTACGAGAGCACAGTCGGCGAACGTGGACTGAAATTATCCGGTGGCGAGAAACAGCGCGTGGCCATCGCGCGCGCAATTTTGAAAAATCCGGCGATATTGATTTTCGACGAAGCCACTTCCGCGCTTGATTCGAAATCTGAAAAGGCGATACAAGCCGAGTTGCGCGCGATTGCACAAAATCGCACCACTTTGGTTATCGCGCATCGCTTGTCTACCGTGGTGGATGCCGATCAAATACTGGTGATGGATAAGGGGCATATCGTCGAACGGGGTTCGCATCACGAATTGCTGGCGCAAAGCACACTTTATGCGCAAATGTGGAATCTTCAGAAACAAGAAGAGCAAATTCACCCTGCCTATTGATTTATATCGATATTAATGTATGCTGCACGACATATAAGCGCCTTAGGGATGGGGCGCATGGGGAGACGGTACGTGAAAACAAGATTATTGATGTGTCTGTTGGCCGGCCATGTGCTGGTGGCCCATGCGGGAGAACATGAGACGAATCGCCCGGTTTCATCGCTAAAGCGCACAACAGCAACCCAGTTGACCGCAACCAAATCACTATCCGGGGCAAATGCTGAACCCAAGCTGCGTTCGGCTATCGCGCTGATTTACGATCAGCAGACCCAGCGCCCGCTGTACACCAAAAATGCCGGCACACTTGCGCCTATAGCATCCATCACCAAACTGATGACCGCCATGGTGGTACTGGATGCACAACTACCTTTGAACGAAGAAATCAGTATTAATGCGGCAGATATTGATACTGTCAAAGGCACGCGCTCACGGCTTCGCGTAGGCACAACTTTCACCCGCAGCGAGTTGCTCAAACTGGCATTGATGGCCTCGGAAAACCGCGCGGCGACCGCATTGGCCCGCACTTACCCGGGCGGATACGATGCGGCGATTGCTGCGATGAATGCCAAAGCGCGCGAACTTGAGATGCAGAATACCCGTTTCCTTGATCCATCCGGACTGAACAGCAACAATGTTTCTACCGCGCATGATCTGGTCAAAATGGTTGCGGCTGCGCACGACTACCCGCTGATACAGCAATACACCACCGCAGCATCGCATTCTGTGGGCGGCTGGCGGGGGCGCAAGATGCAGTTCGTCAATACCAACCCGTTAGTCAAGAATGCTTCATGGGACATCGGTGTGAGCAAGACCGGCTACATCAGCGAGGCGGGGCGCTGCCTGGTAATGGAGGCGACCATCAATCAGCGCCCGGTGATTATCGTGCTACTCGACTCATGGGGCAAACGCACCCGTATCGGTGATGCCAACCGCATCAAGAAGTGGATACAGAAAGCAGAAGGCAGATAGCTAGCCTGCGTAGATTGCATATCCATGAAATGGATAGCTTGTTGCCGGTAGCGGGTGGCAAAACCATCTCTGCCACAAGCCAGCAGACGTGATGTCAACCACCCTACCCCAGCAAACTCGCCAGCGTCAGCAGTAACAGCAAAATTAACCAGAACACCACCGAGCGCCACACCAAACCAATCGTACTTTGCATGAAATCAGCATCGGCATCATCGCCGATGCCCAGTTCCGGCCTGTCCATCGGCAGGCCACCCTGCGGAATCGGCATACCAAGACGCACGCCCAATGCGCCTGCACCGCTCGCCAACAGGATGCCTGTTTCGCTGTCCGGCCAACTGTTTGCCTGTGCGCGCCAGCAATACACGGTGTCTTCGAAGTTGCCAACAATGGCGAAAGTGGCAGCGGTCATGCGGATCGGCAGCCATTCCAACACGCAAAATACTTGTCGCGCGAACCCGCCAAACTTGCTCCCTACAAATTCGCCCAATTCATTTTCATCTTCTTCTCCCCAGCGGGCATATAGAAATTGTCCGAGGCGATACAGCAACGCACCCGCCGCACCACCCAGGCCAATTACGCTGAACAGCACGAACCAGACGATCACGCCGAATACGTTGCGTTGCGAGGCAAGCAGCGCCTCCTCGATGGCGAGACGCGCCACTTCTTCGGCATTTAATTCGTGCGCGGAGGTGCCGCGCCACGTGGACAATAAACGGCGCGCGCCCTCCAGATCATCATCGCGCAACGCCCGATGGATGTCGGTAAAGTAGTGGCTGAACTGGCGGAAACCCATGGTGAGGTACAGCACCAGCACATCGAACGCCCATGCAAAAATCGGCTGCACCCTATACAGCAGCCAGAACGACAATACCGCGCCAACCAATAGCGGCAGCACTGCCAGCAGCCATGCGATCTTGCCGTGCCGGTGCTCGTCCGCATTGAAGTTGCGTTGGAAAAAATCGATATAGCCGGACAACCAGCCACGCATGTGTTTACGCGAGGAAAGAGGATGAAGTTGCTCTAGCAACAGCGCAACAATCAGGGAAAGCAGGCTCATGGTGTCAGGGATCAACCGTAGGGGCGATTCACGAATCGCCCGAAATCGCCACGAATTACCCGTGCGGTTCGTGAATCGCCCCTACGTGGCACCTGGCTCATCCGCTCAATATATCTTCTCATCTGTCCACAAATCCTGCGTGAATCGCACCACGCGATTGCGCCCGGTTTCCTTGGCATGATACAGCGCGACATCCGCATACTTGACGGTTTGCCAGAAGGTTTCACTGTCTTTTGGAAACTCTGCGATACCGATCGAGATGGTTTTTTGCAAAATTGTTCCGGTCAGCTGCACCTTGAGATTTTCCACCGCCGCACGTATTTTCTCGGCAGCCAGATCAGCCATATCGCCGCCGGTATCCTGCATGATGATCAGGAATTCTTCGCCGCCATAACGGATCACCATATCCGAGCTGCGCACGGACTGCGTCAAAACCTTGGCCAATGTCTTGAGCACGGTATCTCCGGCATCATGCCCATAGGTATCGTTGACCATCTTGAAGTAGTCGAGATCGAGCATCAGGATCGTCATCTGGCTCTTGCGCCGCTGCGTTGAGGCCACCAGTGTCTCGACATACTCCTCGAGGAAGCGGCGGTTATGCAATCCGGTCATGGCATCGCGCAAATTGGACTCGCGCAGGGTATCCATCAGGCGTTTTGCCTCAATCACCGGCGCTGCCTCACGCAAATAAACATTGATGTAGGGAATGATCTCCTTGATGCGTTCCGCATCCTCTTGCCTGATTACCAGCTGCAGTACGCTACCAACCATGCCGGACTGGATGACGGGGAAACAGGCATGGCAATACTTCTGCTCGCCTTCGGGGGGGTGGAAAGCGTAGCAAATTCCCGGCGATTCTGCGGAATCGATCAGATGCCCGGTGCGCCGCGCGCGACAAGTTTCCGAACGCACCAGAATTTGCGGGTCGCACCAGCGGCAGGCGGCACCAAATTCTCCATCCACCGTGATGGGGATCATCTGGTTCTTGCTGGTCTGCACTTCATAGATCGAGAAAGTATGAATATTAAAACGTTCGCGCACCACCGCAGAAAGCCGCTGGTAGATTTCTGTTTTGGATTCGTCTTCCTCGATCGCCTGTTTGAACTGCGACGCGTCGATCAACCCCTGCACCATGCCTATGGTTGAGTTCAGCAGATTGCCTTGTTCTTCGAGCGGTTTGTGTTTGAGCAGTTGCGCCACATCCTCGCGGATGGTGGAGAGTCCCTTTTGCAGGAATTGCATCAGCTTGTTGATGTCCAGCGCAACCTGCCCGATTTCGTCCTGGGTGCGCTGCTGGATGTTGGCGTGGAAGTCACCGTTGATCGCATGGCTCACCGCATCCTGCACATCGTTGGCCGTGGTGATCATCGGCTTGACCAGGCGGCGGAAGAAATACAGCATCAACACCATAAAGAACGCGACCGCTGCCACCATAATGATGGAAACGAATACGGCGTTATCCTTGAGATGACCGATAGACATGGTGACTGTCACCGCCCCCAGCACCGCGCCCTCGGCCACGTTGTGGCACTGCATGCAGACCGGATTGCCTTTGCGTGTGGCAATAAAGGGAATAGTGCCGCGAAATACCGGCCCGCTCGATTCACTCAATACTTCGAAATGAGGTTGCCCGGTTTGCAACACTTGGGTTTCGACATCATCTGCCGTATTTTCTTCATCCAACCCCTTGCCGAACTGGTGTACGACATTCTCGCCGCGCACCACATGCACCGACTTCAACCCCTCCACCTCGCCGAGGCGGCGCAACAGTCCCTCGCGCTTGGCAATCACACCGTTGACCATATCTTCGGTCAGACTGACGCGGATGATCTCCGCCGCAGAGCGTACATGCGCCTGCGCGGACATGATGGAAAACTGGCGGAATGACAACAGACTGACCACAATCAACACAACGATCATGACCGTAGCTAACGTCGCCGAAAATAAGGTGATTTTCTTATTGAGATTCATCGCTCCCCCCGAGCAGATATTTTTATACCCACCCTGCGGTAATCACAATTACCGTAGAGCAGGACTATTCTTGTGTTTCGGGAGAATAACCCAGATTCAGTGGGCGCGGCAATTACCCAAGCGGGTGTAGGGGCGATTCACGAATCGCCCTTGAATCGCATTTAACCCCATAAGGGCGATTCGTGAATCGCCCCTACAGAACGATCATCCCCGCCGCAACCGTATTGTTGGTCGCCTCATCGATCACAATAAAACTGCCGGTGCCGTGATCGGTCAGATAAGCGTCAAATACCAGTGGTTGCTGTATTTTCAAGGCGACGCGCGCGATGTCGTTCATATTGAGCGTTATCACCTCATGGTGCTCCAGCGTATTTACATCCACCCGGTAATCGAGGCGCGAGAACAGGCACTTCACCATGCGCGTGGTGTGCTTGATGATGTATTTGCGGTTCTTGTCGAGCGGCGCTTCGGATAGCCAGCACAGCATCGCGTCGAGTTCCTTCTCCACTCTGGGCGGATTGACACCATTTTTGACGAACATGTCACCGCGCGAAATATCGATCTCATCGTCCAAGGTAATGGCGACGGATTGCGGCGCAAACGCGGTTTGCAGCTTGCCGTCATAAGTGACGATTTCCTTGACGCGGGTGGTGCGGCCTGATGGCTGAATGGTAATTTCATCGCCTACCGTCACTTCACCCGACTCGATGCGTCCCATAAAGCCACGGAAGTCGTGATATTCCTCGGTTTGCGGGCGGCATACCCATTGCACCGGAAAACGAAAATCGGTGGTATTCAGATCATGGTCAATCTCGACGTTTTCCAGCAACTCCAGCAGAGCCGGGCCTTTGTACCAGTTCAGATTATCGCCGCGCTCCACCACCATGTCGCCGTTCAGCGCCGACATCGGGATGCACGTCACATCATGCAGATCCAGTTGCGCGGCGAATTTTTTGTACTCGGCCACGATCTCGTCGAAACGCGCCTGCGAGTAGTCCGCCATATCCATCTTGTTCACCGCCAACACGATGTGCGGCACGCCGACCAAACTCGCCAGATAAGTATGGCGGCGCGTCTGCACCAGCACGCCCTTGCGCGCATCAATCAGGATGACCACCAGATTTGCGGTACTGGCCGCCGTCACCATGTTGCGCGTGTACTGCTCGTGCCCCGGCGTATCGCCGATGATGAACTTGCGCTTGGGCGTAGCAAAGTAGCGATAGGCCACGTCGATAGTGATGCCCTGCTCGCGCTCGGCCTGCAAGCCGTCGGTGAGCAGCGACAGATCAACCGCCGCCATGCCGCGCTTTTCGCTGGTCTTGGAGATGGCCGAAAACTGATCCTCGAAAATGGATTTCGAGTCGTGCAGCAGGCGGCCGATCAACGTGCTCTTGCCGTCGTCCACGCTGCCGGCGGTGATGAAACGGAGTAGTTGTGTGGTGTTGCTCATAATGTGGCCTCTAAATAATCCGGTTCCGTCATTCTGTAGGGTGGGCACGTTTTTTGTGCCCACGCGAAAAGCGTATTCGATAAAACCGCGTGGGCACAAGAACGTGCCCACCCTACCTGTATTACATCCTAAAAATACCCTTCCTTCTTGCGCAACTCCATCGAAGCATCCGAAGTCTGGTCGTCCATGCGCGTCGCGCCGCGTTCGGTGATGCGCGTGGTCG
>CAZMWC010000029.1:0-13939 GCA_964569805.1 uncultured Gallionella sp. | reverse complement strand
AAAATCTATCATGGCAGACGACAGCGATCTAGAAAAAACCGAACAGCCCTCACAGAGGCGACTTGACCAGGCAAGAGAAAAAGGTCAGGTCGCTCGCTCGCGTGAGCTGTCCACGTTTATCGTGTTGCTGGCTGGCGGCGGCGTGTTGTGGTTCATGGGCGCATCTTTCATCCAGCAGATGGTCAAAATGCTGCACAACGGCCTGATAGTGAGCCGTGATATGGCGTTCAACTCTGATCTGATGATCCCGCGTATGTATGATCTCTCGCTGGATATGCTGATCACTTTTTCTCCGTTTCTGCTTGCGACGATGATTGCAGCGGCATTCTCGCCGATGTTGCTGAATGGTTGGCTATTCAGTATTGAAGCGCTGCAGCCCAAGTTCTCCAAGTTAAATCCCATAGCCGGTATGGCGCGCATGTTTTCCAAAACCGCGTTGGTGGAACTGGTCAAGGCGATCAGCAAGGCCGCACTGGTGGGAGGGGTTGCGGCTTGGGTGATCTGGCACAACAGGGATGCGGTGATGACGCTCGGCACGCAGACTGTTGCTGCAGGCATCCCGCAAATGGGGCATCTGGTCGGCGCAAGTTTTATGGCGGTTGTTGGTGCGATGCTGCTGATCGTGCTGATCGATGTGCCGTTCCAGCTGTGGGATCACAACAAGAAACTGATGATGACCAAGGAAGAAGTGCGCCAGGAATCCAAGGAGACCGAAGGCGATCCGATGGTCAAGGGGCGCATTCGCCAGTTGCAGCGTGAGGCGGCGCGCCGTCGCATGATGTCGGCGATTCCGACTGCCGATGTGGTGGTCACTAACCCGACGCACTATGCGGTGGCGTTGAAATACAGCGAAACCGGAATGCGCGCTCCGATCGTGGTGGCCAAGGGTTCGCAACTGACCGCGTTGCGTATCCGCGAAATCGCGGAAGAAAATCATGTGCCAATTCTGGAAGCTCCGCCGCTTGCGCGTGCATTGCACAAGCATACCGAGCTGGGCGAGTCCATCCCGGAAGCTCTCTATACCGCCGTTGCCGAGGTGCTGGCTTACGTTTACCAGCTGCGTCGCTACGAAAAATTGGGCGGAGCGCGTCCGCAAGAGCCGGGTAATTTGCCGGTGCCGGTCGAGCTTGACCCGGACGCGGCGCTGACCGCCGCATGAAGAGCCAGCCATGAATCTGCTGCTCATACAAAACTTTATTAAGCGTACCGGGCTGATGGGCATGGTCGGGCCGGTGCTCATCGTGCTGATTCTGGCGATGATGGTGTTGCCATTGCCGCCGATGTTATTGGATATTCTGTTTACTTTTAACATCGCGATTTCCATCATGGTGCTGCTGGTCAGCATGAATACCAACAAGGCACTAGATTTTGCGATTTTCCCGACGGTGCTGCTGATTACCACCCTGCTGCGCTTGTCGCTGAACGTGGCCTCCACGCGGATTGTGTTGCTGGAAGGACACACCGGCCCGGATGCGGCTGGTAAAGTGATCGAGTCGTTCGGCCACTTTCTGGTGGGCGGTAATTATGCCGTGGGTTTGGTGGTGTTTGCGATTCTGGTGGTCATCAACTTCGTGGTGATTACCAAAGGTGCCGGGCGTATCGCTGAAGTGGGTGCCCGCTTTACTTTGGATGCGATGCCCGGCAAGCAAATGGCGATTGATGCTGATTTAAATGCGGGGTTGATCGGTGAAGATGTGGCGCGGGCGCGCCGTGCCGAAATTGCCCAAGAGGCGGATTTTTACGGCGCGATGGACGGTGCCAGCAAATTCGTGCGCGGAGACGCGGTGGCGGGCATCATCATTCTGTTCATTAACATTATCGGCGGCTTGATCGTCGGCGTATTGCAGCACAATCTCGATATTGCCGTGGCAGCAAAAAATTACACCCTGCTGACTATCGGCGACGGGCTGGTGGCGCAGATTCCGGCGCTGGTGATCTCCACAGCTGCCGGCCTGGTGGTGAGCCGTGTGGCCAGCGATCAGAACATCGGGCAGCAACTTACCCATCAGTTATTCAAGCAACCGCAAGTGCTGATACTGACCGCCGCGATTATTGGCGTAATGGGCTTGATTCCCGGGATGCCGCACTTTGCGTTTTTGCTGTTGGCTGGTGCGATGGGTTGGTTGGCCTATTACCTGACGCGCGCATCGGAGAAAAAACAGCAGGCGGAAGAAGAAGTCATCGCTGTTACGCCTGTCATTACCGAAGCATCTGAAGCGAGCTGGGAAGATGTCGCGCAAGTGGATATGCTGGGGTTGGAGGTGGGCTATCGTCTGATTGCGCTGGTGGACAAGGCGCAGGATGGCGACTTGTTGCGCCGCATCAAAGGTATCCGCAAAAAATTTACTCAAGACATCGGCTTTTTGCCGCCAGCGGTGCATATCCGCGACAACTTGGATTTGCGCCCAAATGCCTACCGCATCACCCTCAAGGGTGTGGACATCGGTAGCGGCGAGGCCTACACGAATCTGCTGCTGGCAATCAATCCGGGCAGTGTGACGGGTGAGCTGGTTGGCACACGGACACGCGACCCGGCTTTCGATTTGCCCGCAGTGTGGATTGATGCTGCATTGCGCGATCAGGCTCAAGTAATGGGTTATACCGTGGTCGACCCGGGCACGGTAGTGGCGACACACTTGAGCCATTTGATCAGCACTCGCGCGGCAGAGCTGCTCGGACGGCAAGAGGTGCAGCAATTGCTCGATCATCTCGGCAAGATTTATCCAAAACTGGTCGAGGATCTGGTGCCCAAAACCCTGCCGCTCGGGGTGGTGCAAAAGGTGCTGCAAAATCTGCTGGAAGAAGGTATGCACATTCGCGATATGCGCACCATCGTGGAAACACTGGCGGAAAATGCGTCACGCAGCCAGGACCCATACCAGCTGACCGCTTTGGTGCGCGTGGCTTTGGGGCCGGCCATCGTCCAGCAGTTCTATCAGGGAGCGCAGGAATTGCAGGTGATCGGTATGGACAAAGAGCTGGAATATATTTTGATACAGGCGATGCAGTCGGGACAGGGCGGCGCCGGTATCGAGCCGGGGCTGGCCGATACCGTGCTGCGCGAAACACGCGCTGCTGCAGAAACACAGGAACAGATGGGTTTGCCGACAGTGATGCTGGTGCCGACGCAATTGCGCGATTTGTTGGCGCGCTTTTTGAAGCGCGCGGTGCCGAGCGTCAAAGTGATTTCGCACGATGAAGTGCCAGATTTTAAAACGATCCGCGTCACCGCAATGGTGGGAGGTAGAGCATGAACATAAGAAAATTTATTGCCCCGACAGCTCGTCAGGCTTTGCAAGACATCCGCAGCGAACTGGGTGATGAGGCGGTGATTTTGTCTAACCGCAAAGTCGGGCAAGGGGTAGAAATCATTGCCTTGGTGAGTGAGGAAGCTATTCAGATATCGGCTGCATCCGAAGCCAGAATACAGAGGTCCGGCCCACAGGGGCAGAGGTTTGATGCGCTTGCGAGGGGCGCGCCGGTAGAAACTTCGCCGTTTAGCGATGAGATTTTTGCAGCGCGTTCGACACCGGTGAAAAATGCCATTCCATCCGCAGTTCCCCCAACCGCTTTATCCAAAGTGGGGAATGAGGGGCTGGTGGCGTTGTTGAGTGCGAGTAAAAACCGGAGACCCGAGGCGGAAAATAAGCCATCCGGTTATTCGTCCCCGGATATTGATTCGCAAGCGGTTGGTTCAAAAGTTCAGGCTGGTTACGTTGAGCCCCAAGTGCGCGAATCCATGGCATGCGAACCAAGAATGCCCGAACCCAAGATTCCTGAACCCAAGATTCCGGCGATGCAGGCAAACGCTATGTCGATTTTGTCGGATCAATGCCCGATCCTTGCACCGCAATCCTCCGCAAATAATATTCTTGGCGAGATCAAATCGATGCATGCCATGTTGCAACAGCAAATCACAGCGCTGTTCTGGAACGGTGTGCAGCAACGCGACCCGCAGCGCGCAAACCTGTTGCGCAGGATGATTAACGCCGGGTTCAGTACGCTGTTGGCGCGCAAATTACTCGACAAAATGCCTGATATAAAGGAAGCGGAGGGTGAACGTTGGATCAAACAGGTGTTGAAGCGCAATTTGCGAGTAACCGGCGATGCGGACGATATTGTGGTGAATGGCGGCGTGTATGCGCTGATCGGACCGACCGGTGTGGGCAAGACCACCACCACCGCCAAACTGGCGGCGCGTGCCGTGGTGCGCTATGGCGCGGATAAGGTGGCATTGCTGACCACGGACAGCTATAGAATCGGCGCTTATGAGCAACTCAAGATCTACGGCAAGATCCTCGGCGTGGCCGTTCATGCGGTCAAGGATACGGACGACCTGCGCCTTACGCTTTCCGCCTTGCGTCACAAGCACCTTGTGTTGATTGACACGGTGGGTATGGGGCAGCGCGATGAACGCGTCGGTGACCAGAATGAAATGTTCAATGCCACCGGCGTGCGGCGTTTGTTGTTGTTGAATGCCACCAGCAGCGGCGACACGCTGGACGATGTGGTGCGCATGTACAACAGCGAAAAAGTCATAGGCTGCATCCCCACCAAACTGGATGAGGCGGTCAGCCTGGGTACGGTGCTGGACGTGGCGGTGCGCCATCGTTTGATGTTGCACTACATTACCAACGGGCAGCGCGTCCCGGAAAACCTGCACCCGGTCAATCTGGATTATCTGATACACCGCGCGCTCAAGCCGGTTGTGGAAAAATCGCCATTTGCGCTGAATGAAAAGGAAATCCCATCGATGATGGCTGGCAGTTATGCGCGTGAGGCATCGTATGCGTAATCATGCCAGCGTGGACCAGGCTGAAGGCTTGCGCCGCTTGCTGATCCCCAATCAGACGCAGGTCATTACGGTGGTTTCGGGCAAGGCGGGAGCGGGGTGTTCCAGCGTGGTCATCAATCTTGCTGCGGCATTGGTGCGCTCCGGTAAGGATGTGCTGGTGTTGGACGAAAATCATGCGCCGAATAATTTGCTGAACAACTTGGCCATGTCTGCCAGATATGATTTGCTGGACGTGGCGCAGCAAAGATGCGCACTGGGCGATGCGGTGTTGCCCGCCAGAGGTTTTTCCGTGCTGCCTGTCGCGCGGGCGATGTGCGCGCTGGCGACGTTGCGGCCGGACGAATCTAAGCGTTTGGAGGGCGCGCTGACTGAAGCGGGCAGTGGCGTAGATTTGATGCTGGTGGATGCCGCGACGCTGAATGGCCGGGCCAATGCCTCTGCCATGTCGTCCGGCATGGCAAACGGGGCCGCATTGCTGGTGGTAGTGGATGCCACCGCCAGCGGCATCACCGAGAGCTATGCTCTGATCAAGCGGCTGGCCACGGATAACGCGCGTTTGCAGTTTGAGATTGTGGTGAATAAGGCTGTTGATGAGCGGGCGGCGATGACAGTCTTCGAGAACATGGCCAAGGTGGCGCGGCGCAATCTCGCGGCCCGTCTGGAATATCTCGGCCATGTGCCCAACGACAACAAATTGAAGCGCGCCGCGCAATTGGGCAGATCGGTATCGGAGGCCTTCCCCGCATCGGCCGCAGCTCAATCTTATCTGGCATTATCACAGAAATTATTATGTCTGCCGATGCGGCAAAACGAAGCAGAAAGCGGTATTTCCGCCATCATACAAAGCCTGATGAGACAGGTCTCGCAACCGCTGGCAGTTGCTGGCTGGTAGCAAGCATCCGGCGGATAACGCCTTCGGCCCATCCGCCCCACGGGACTAGAAATTCATTTATTGTCATTTCGAGCAAGGCGAGAAATCTTTATGTTTTTTGAAATCAACAAACCACAAAGATCATCACGTCGCCACGCTCCTCCCGATGACAATTTTTAGAGATGCACTTAAAGCCACATACCAGCGCAGCAAGAAAATCGTACACGTTGTAAACTTGCAGCATGTACACGCCCAACGGATTGAACGACAAAGACCACTGCCTGCGCGAATATGCGCCGTTGGTGAAGCGGATTGCCCATCAGATGATGACCAAATTGCCCTACAGTGTGCAAATTGACGACATTATCCAAGCGGGCA
The DNA here is from genome assembly GCA_964569805.1 of uncultured Gallionella sp. GTDB lineage: Bacteria > Pseudomonadota > Gammaproteobacteria > Burkholderiales > Gallionellaceae > Gallionella. The sequence goes on along the minus strand of CAZMWC010000029.1, from coordinate 7,895 downwards.
TGATGGGGCTGCTCGATGCTGCCAGCCGCTACGACCAGTTATACGGCGCGCAGTTCGAGACCTATGCAACCCAGCGGATTCGCGGCGCGATGCTGGATGAGTTACGCGCTGCAGATTGGCTCCCGCGCAGTCTGCGCCGCGACATGCGCAGCATTGAAACAGCTATTAGCCACCTGCAGCAGCGTTTGGGCAGACCGCCCAACGAAACCGAAATTGCCGGTGAATTGGCTGTGCCGCTCGCCGAATATCAGGAGATGCTGCGCGAGTCGCGCGGTGCGCAGTTGATGTATTACGAAGATTTGCATGGTGAGGAACACGATGATTTCTTCGAGCGATTCGAGTTCAGTGATAAGGCTAACCCGATGGATTTGCTGGCAGATGGCCGCTTCAAGGTTGAGTTGGCACACGCGATTGATAACTTGCCGGAACGGGAACGTATGCTGATGGGCATGATTTATGAGCAAGAGATGAATTTGCGCGAAATCGGCGAGATCATGGGTGTGGGCGAATCACGAGTTTCGCAGTTGCATAGCCAAGCCGTGGCGCGGTTGCGCGGCTGGATGAAAGGCTACTGATGAATCAGAAAACAGAAGACAGAGGACAGAGGGCAGAGGCTTTGTCCGCCACGCAGTATTTTTTAATAAAGGCGCGGCGTAGCCGCGACAACGCTTCTGTCCTCTGTCTTCTGTCCTCTGTCCTCTGTTATGGATAAGCTCACAATACTGGGTTTCGTGGTTGGGCTGACCGGTATCCTGACCGGACAGATACTCGAAGGTGGCGATCTTTCCATTCTGTTTCAGGGTGCGGCTTTTCTGATCGTGTTTGGTGGCACGCTTGGCGCGGTGATGGTGCAATGCCCGATGAAGGTGTTTACCACGGCCATCAAAATGGGAGGATGGGCGTTTGTCGAGCCAAAGTTGAATGGCCGCTGGCTGGTCGGGCAGCTGACGGATTGGAGTACGCTGGCGCGTAAGGAGGGGATATTGGCATTGGAAGGTCGCATTTCTGGTGTCAGCGATCCGTTTTTGAAAAAAGGTTTGCAACTGCTGGTGGATGGACACAGCGCCGAAAAAATCCGCGAAGTGCTGGACGTGGATATTCACCGTTGGGAGCAATTGCGCTGGCAGTCGGCGCGCGTGTGGGAAGCGGCGGGCGGATATTCCCCTACTATCGGTATCATCGGCGCAGTGTTGGGACTGATGCACGTCATGCAGAATCTTGCCGATCCGGGCAAGCTGGGCGGGGGCATCGCCATAGCATTTGTGGCGACGATTTATGGCGTGGCCTTTGCCAACCTTCTGTTTTTGCCCATATCGAACAAGCTGAAGGCCATCATCATGCGCCAGGCGGATATATACGAGATGATCGTGGACGGACTGGTAGGGATTGCCAACGGTGATAACCCGCGATTGGTTGAAACCAAATTGCAAGGCTATATCGAGTGATACATCAGAAGACAGAGGACAGAGAGCAGAGAACAGATGATTGTGTGCCGCTATACAGCACGCTTTATCTGATGACGCGGCGCAGCCGCGACAGCACCTCTGTCTTCTGTCTTCTGTCTTCTGTCTTCTGTCTTCTGAATCATGGCGCGTAGAACAAAACGTATCGAGCATGACAATCTTGACCGCTGGCTGATTTCCTACGCCGACTTTGTTACGCTGCTGTTTGCATTCTTCGTGGTGATGTATTCGATTTCCTCGGTGAATGAGGGGAAATACAAAACTTTCAGCAGCTCATTGAGTAGTGCCCTGAGCAATCAATCCGGCGCTGCATCGGTCACACCCGCGCTGAACCAGCAGGAGCAGATACTTAAGGCTTTGGTGGACAGGCGCACCGCGCGATTGGGTGAACAGCAGCGCAAGATTCAGGAACGCATGAAAGCTCTTGAAAATGGCGTAAGCCAAGTCATGCTCCCGATGATTAACCAAGGATTGGTCAGCGTCAGCCAGAACAAGCGCGGCGTGATTATCGACATCAGCGCCAGTTCATTATTCAAGACAGGTGATGCGGCTATCCAACCGGAAATACTCAACGTGTTGCGGCAAGTGGCCGCAGTACTGAACAAGGAAGAACAGCCCATTGAAGTGGAAGGACATACGGACGATGTCCCGATCAAGACGGCGCAATTCCCTTCGAATTGGGAATTGTCCTCCGCGCGTGCCAGCAGCGTAGCCAGGATGTTGATTGATAACGGCGTGCAGGCAAAACGGCTGTCTGTGGTAGGGCTGGCGGATAACCAGCCGCTGGTGCCAAACGATTCTCCCGAAAACCGCGCCAAAAACCGGCGCGTTACGATTACGATTTTGTCACCTAATGTGGAGCGGGGTGAGGAGAATGCACAAGGCGAATAGCGGAAGAATTGTAGGGTTGATTTACCCGCTTCCCAATGATCTCCCGCTTCCGGGCGAAAAGCTGGTTTGCCCATCCGGCCCGTAAAGGTTGGCTTGGTTTACGGCATTGCTCAATACGGTAAGTATTTGTTGGTTGTGGCGCAATTTCATCTGAATCAATTCGCCATTGGTGTTATTGAGCTGCCGGGCGCGCTCCGCCAAATCGAGAATTACCTGCCAGATGGACAAGGCATCGGGGCTGTGTGTTTTTAGCCAAGCGCGGATTGTGTCGGCGCTCAAGTCGATGGAAGACCGTGTGCTGGAGGGCGATGCTTGCGCAGGTGTGCCAGAGGTGGGCGTGACGCTTTGTCGCAGCAGGTCGCGCCGCGTTTCGGCGAGTTTATGAAGGCTGATCGCATCGGATGATTTTTGTTCGGACAGTTCGAGCAATTGGTCGGTGCTGTTTTCTACCAGCATACTCTGTTCGCGTTCCAGCAACGCTGTGAAGTTCAGCAATGCAGCACGTTCGGCGGTCAAAGCAGCAAGTAATTTGGTGGCGGGATGTGGACTCAATTAGTCACCTCTGAATCTGAACGATTGTCCTGGAAAGCAGTTGGCCGGCTTGTAGGGGCGAATTCATTCGCACCTACAGCGTTGAATCAAGCCTTGCTACCAATCAGGTCACGCACTGTTGCAATCAGACGATCAGCAACAACCCCCGAGTTGACTTTGAAACGCCCCTCACTGATAGCCTGCTTGATTTCTGCCACCTTGGCAGTGTCGACAACAGGGCTATTCGCCATACTGCCTTCCATGCTGTGCAGTTGCGTGGCAGTCGAGCCGAGTGAAACACTGGTGCTGGCGGATTGCCTGGGCTGTTGCGCCGCAGGAGATGATGCGGGCTTGCCTTTCGCCGCACCCTCCGTTAGCGGGTTGGCGGGTAATGGGCTGGTGGGCTTGTCGATTTTCACAGTTATCCTCTCAATCTGGCGATGCTTGACGTTACGGTCGTTGACTCATTTATCGGTAAAATTTCGGGAAACTTTAGTAGATTTATAAAGAACCATTCCCGCGTAAAAACTGATGGTTATTGCAAATTTGTTATGGTCCGATTTCCACTAGGCCGGCGGCACGCGCAATTCCACTGATTACGCGCCCTGCACCGACGCGTACCTGTACGGTTTGCCCCTCGCCGGCGTTATTTAGCGCAACTCCTTCGCTGCGTATGCTGAAACCGTTGCCTTGCGCGGCAAGTTGCACAATCTGGCCCTGTGTCACGCTGTAAGGTTGACGCAGCATGTCCTCGCGCAATATTTGTCCGGCAGTGATGCCGTAGCGTAGCACTTTTCCAACCACCTGTTTGGGGTCGGTGAATCCGGTCGCTTTGGATGTTTCTATCGTTTGGGTGGCAAGGTCTTGTTCCTGAAGCGTGTATCCCATCGATAGTTGGCGTGCGCTAACTAATAGGTTCAGGCTTACCCTGATTTGTGCGGGGATAAAAATGCTCCAGCCGTTTGTCTCATTGCAGCGTACCCCGATTGAGGTTTTGCCGATGAGCTGGCTACCCGATGGCAGGAAGGCTTCGAGTTTGGCGCAAGCGGGCAGTGCGATGCGGCGATCAATCTCATCAATCTGGTAGCTGACCTTGCCGGGTAGCGCGGCAGTTTGTTGCTGCACAAAGAGGGCAGCTGCGTTTCTTATCTGCGCATGGTTCTGTTGCGCTCTGGTTGTGTCAGCCGATGCACTGTTTTCGAATGAGATCGCCGCAAGCGAGAGGAGTAATAAAAAAAAATTCTTCATGGGGTGCATTGTGCGGGTCAGGGGTGTTTAAGGGAAGAGCTGAATAAGCCTGAATTGAGGCAGAAATCCTGCGCTAATCAGTAGATGAGCGATTGCATAGGCGGGTAGGATGTATTTTAGGTAAGAGTCTGTTATGGCGAGGAGGGTGTGATGGTCAATAAATTGGACGATGCGCTACGCTTTCAGCAAACCGCGTTGAGTCTGCGTGCGGCACGGCAGGAACTGCTGGCCTCAAATATCGCCAATGCAGACACGCCGAATTACAAGGCGAGAGATATTGATTTCGCCAAGGCATTGCAAACCGCCCTGGCAGGAGATTCCTCTACGGTGCAGGTTGCAAAAACATCGTCCATGCACCTGGACGGGAATTCCGGCACATCTATCATGGGTGCGCCGGTGATGTACCGCAAACCGGTGCAGCCGAGCGCCGACGGCAATACTGTGGATATGGATGTCGAGCGTGCCCAATTTGCCGATAACGCATTGCGCTACGAGGCCAGCGTCAGATTCGTCAGTGAGCAGATGAGGCAAATGTTAACCGCGATACAGGGGTGATTATGTCTCTATTTAATATCTTTAATGTGGCAGGTTCTGGAATGGCGGCGCAAGCGCAACGCCTGAATGTGGTAGCCAGTAATCTGGCGAACGCCGACAGCACCACCAGCGCCAATGGGCAGCCATACAAGGCCAAACAGGTGGTCTTTAGCGCAACTCCGGTGGGCGGTGGTGGTGCGCAGGGTGTAAAAGTGACGGCGGTGGTCGAGGATAATTCGCCGATGAAAATGATCTATGACCCCAAGCATCCGATGGCCGATGCGCAGGGTTATGTTTCCATGCCCAACGTGAATGTGGTGGATGAAATGGTGAACATGATTTCGGCCTCGCGTGCTTACCAGAACAATGTGGATGTAATGAATACATCGAAGACAATGCTGCTCAAAACGCTGACTATCGGTCAGTAGCCAGAGGACAGGAGACAGAGGTTTTGTTGCCGCCACGCGGCAATCTTTTAAAAGTATTTGTAGGATGGGTTGAGCAACGCGATACCCATCGTTTATTCCAAGGAAGGGAACATCATGGTCAACGCCACGCAAGATACTAATTCAGCCGCAGCGCTGTTTGCCTCATTGAGCGCCGGTTCATCCGCAACAAAAACCTCAACGGCGGCCGAAACGCAGGATCGCTTCCTGAAGTTGCTGGTTACGCAGATGAAGAATCAGGACCCGCTGAATCCGATGGATAACGCACAAGTGACATCGCAGATGGCGCAGCTCAGCACCGTCACCGGTATCGACAAACTGAACGCCACGCTGCAGGCATTGAGTGACAGCATGGTGGGCAATCAGTCGCTGCAGGCCGCCAGCATGATCGGACATGGTGTGCTGGTGGACGGGGCTGGTGTTGATCTGTCCGGCGGCATGGGTTTCGGTGGAATTGAGTTGACGCAGCCGGTGGATAGAGCCAAGGTTTCCATTTACGACAAGGCGGGCGCGTTGGTGCGCAGCATTGATCTGGGCGCGCAGCCTGCCGGCATTACCAAGTGGGCATGGGATGGCAAGGACAGCGCCGGAAATGCGGTGGCTGACGGCGGTTATACCTTCGCGGTGGACGCAACTCAGGGTGGGGCGAGTGTCGCGGCGACAGCCTTGCAGTTTGGCATGGTGAGCAGTGTCACGCAGGGCAAGCAAGGAATCGCATTGAGTGTCGGGAATTTGGACGGCATCGCGCTGTCTCAAGTCAGGCAGATTCTCTAGGGAACCTCTGTAAATTCATTTTGCGGGATGAAGCGCAAGGAGCCGCGCAGCGAATGACGAGACATATCAAATTGATAGGCGAGGAATGAGCGAGCACGCGACGTAGCGGTTTGCCCGCAAAATGAATTTATAGAGGTTCCCTCTAGATATAGCAGCAGATACCTGTGGAATACGTGGGCACGTCCCGCCAAGTTAATACAAGGAGAGCATCATGAGTTTTCAACAAGGTTTGAGCGGTTTGAATTTATCGGCCAAGCAACTGGACGTGATCGGCAACAATGTGGCGAATTCCGGCACGATCGGCTTCAAACAATCGACAACACAGTTTGCCGATATGTATGCGGCATCTCTTTCCGGCAGTGGCGCGGTGCAGATCGGTACGGGCGGCAAAGTGGCGGCTGTCATGCAGCAATTTACTCAGGGGAATATTACAAATACCAGCAACCCGATGGATACTGCCATCAGCGGGCAGGGATTCTTCCGCATGATCGACCAGAGCGGTAGTATTTTATATAGCCGTAACGGGCAATTTCAGGTAAATAAAGATGGTTATATAGTTAATAATCAAGGACATACTCTATCAGGCTATTTGCCGGACTCAACGGGAGCAATTATCCCCGGGCAGCCATTGCCGATACAGATCGATGCGTCCGACTTGTCGCCGCAGCAGACAGCCAATGTGGTGGTTGGCGCAAATCTTGATTCTCGCTCTGCAACCCCGATAAGTGCGACGTTTGACACGCTGGATCCGACATCCTATAACAGTTCGACCTCGCTGACGGTTTACGATAGTCTGGGTGCAAGCCATGTTGGATCGTTGTATTTTCAAAGGCAGGCCATCACTCCAACATCCTCTGTCGCAATTATTCCCGCTGCAGCGACCACGGCGACGCTCGTATCGACTACCGGCATGGCTGTTGGCCACACGCTCACTCTTCCGGGAGCAGGGGCGGCGGGTACTCCGACTACCGGTTCAGCGACCGTGATTGGCGCTACGACTGTGACAGTTGCCGATGCTACGGGGATGGAGGTTGGTGACAATATTACTCTTCTTGGGAATGCGGCCGCCACGATTTCTGGAATTGTGGGTAGTGTTGTGACTTTTGCTCCGGCGACGACGGTGGCAACAAATAATGGTGATGCTGTTACCTTTACGAAAGCGCTCACCGTCACGCTCACGGGCATCATTGGTAATGATGTTACCTTTGAGCCGGCGACGACAACTGCGACGCTGGCGAATGCCACGATTTCATCCAATGCCGGATCACCCAACTGGAACACCTATCTGGCGATAGATGGCGTGTTGGTCCCGGCCGTTGGTACCGCGCTGACCCAGCTCACCTTTGACACTCTGGGGCAATTGGCTTCCACTACCCCTGTCTCCACCCCGGTGGGCACGATGACTTCGGCCGCGTTCACTCCTACGGGTGCAGCGTCCCAGACACTTTCATTCGATTTTGCAACGACCTCGCAGTATGGTGGCAGCTTCGGCGTGAACAGCTTGACTCAAGATGGCTATTCCTCCGGCCGGTTGAGCGGGTTTAATACCAGCGCCGACGGAACGATATTGGGGCGTTATTCCAACGGACAGTCACGCGCCCTGGGGCAGGTGCTGCTGGCAAACTTTACTAATCCACAGGGTTTGCAGCCGATGGGCAACAATGAATGGGTTGAAAGCGCCACATCTGGCGGGCCGCTGGTCGGCACGCCCGGCTCGAGCGCTTTGGGTATATTGCAATCTGCGGCGGTGGAAGATTCCAATGTGGATTTGACCGCTGAACTGGTCAACATGATTACCGCGCAGCGCGTCTATCAGGCCAATGCCCAGACCATCAAGGCGCAGGATCAGGTGCTGCAGACGCTGGTGAATTTGAGGTAAGAAATGCGTAGGGGCAATTCATGAATTGCACATGCCATGACAGCGGGCGATTCGTGAATCGCCCCTACAGGAATAGGGAACCTCTATAAATTCACTTTTGCGGGATGAAGCGCAAGGAGCCGCGCAGCG
>CAZMWC010000028.1:0-13972 GCA_964569805.1 uncultured Gallionella sp. | reverse complement strand
AACCTAAAAAACGCAGTTGAGTGGTATGTAGGTGCGAATTCATTCGCACGAACAACAGCTTATGTGCGAATGAATTCGCACCTACAAGAGCAACGCAACATCTTGGATAAGCACAACATTCATCATCAACTGCGGTTTTTAGGATTAAACTGAACACTATCGAAATCGAGGTTTAAATGAACGATACCTACATGGCAACCGACCTGCCGTTTCCCGGCAGCCCGGTCGTGCCGGAAATGAGCGACGGCAACAAGCAGATACAATTCCAGTGCCGCAAGGGCATCGCCTGCTGGAACGCCTGTTGCAGCAACATCGACATCTCGCTCACGCCTTACGATATCGTGCGCCTGAAGCAGCGCCTGGATCTCTCGTCCGGTGAGTTCCTGCACAAATACACCGTGCCTTACGAACTGGAACCGGGCGGCATCACGGGGGTGAAGTTGCGCCCCGTCGAAAAGGGCACCGCGTGCCAATTCATGCAACCGGAAGGCTGCGGCGTGTATGAAGACCGCCCCACCGCCTGCCGCTACTATCCCGTCGCGCTGCTTTCGATGCGCAAGCAGGACGAGTACACCGACACCAGTTCCTATGCACTGGTCAAGGAAGACCACTGCAAAGGCCACTTTGAACCGCGCCACCTGACCATCGACGAATACCGCAAGGAACAGGGCGTGGAGGAATACGACGAACTCGCGCGCGGCTGGCGCCAGCTCATCCTGAAAAAGAAATCCTCCGGCCCCAGCGTCGGCAAACCCACCAAGCGCAGCCTGCAGCTCTTCTTCATGGTGTGCTACGACACCGACCGCTTCCGCGAATTCGTGGTCAGCGAGGGCTTCACCGAACTCTACGACCTGCCCGCTGACGAGATGAAAAAACTGCTCACCGACGACACCGAACTCATGTTGTTCGGTTTCAAATTCCTCAAGCAGGTATTGTTCGGCGAGAACACCATCGCCATGCATCAAGAAACGGCGGCCAAACGCATGGAACGCGCCCAGGAAAAACTCAAAACACTCGAAGAGGAGGCTCGCGCAAAACGTGCGGCGGAAGCCGACGGCATGTACGAGCAAGATGATAAGTGAAAAGCGCAGTATGACCCTGGCTTTGCAAACCGGCCCGCGCGAAACCGTCACCCCTTTCCGCCCCATTCCGCTGGAAGTTCCGGAGGGGATGAAACACAACGAATTTTTCAACAGCACGGAAAACCTGAACGATCTGGTGAACAACAACGGTTTATTGTTGAACCCGGAGAACTTGCTGCTGTACCGCAAGGCGCTGGGGCACAGCACCGAGTTCGATTGCTCCATCATCTACAACACCTCCAAGACCATTCTCAATCCGCTGGGACGTCCGGTGCGGCGAACTCAGGTAGCCGAGAACGTGAAACATGTATGGAACCGCATGAATCAGATCATCATCGATTACATGCTCGAGCAGTATCCCGATCCGGAAGAAGCCCTCATTCTGGCGGGCGAGGCAAGCCTGGATGCAACCTGGCCGCTCACCTCGCCCGGCGTGCCCAGCATACGCATGCTGCACAACCACTTTGTGGTTTTTCCCAAGGAAGAATTGTGCAATGCCAAACTGGCCGCAGCCGACAATCCCAACCTGACCGACGGCGGACAGCACAGTCTGTTTCAGGCCTATATGCGCGATGTGTATCGCGAGTTTTTCGACAAGGCACTGAATCTGAAAATACTCAAACCCGCAACCGAGGCCGATGCATGCATCGGCCTCACTGGCTACCCGCAGGGCCTGCCGAGCTGGGAAATCCAGGGCGGGGCCGCCTCGCTCAGAGACTTGCATTTCTGGAAAGAATACGACGAGGTGCTGAAAGGCTTCATCGACTTCTACCGCAGCTTCTTCTCGCAGGTCTCCACACACAATGCGCCCATGCTGCCCGATGTGTATTTTCCGGAACAAGTGGAGAGCATACTGTTGTTCAACAACGATTTCATGAAGACCGCCAAGAAGGTGCGCGACCACTGCATCGTGGATGCGAAATACGCCAATGCCATCCGCTGGCAACCCGCTTTCAAGCAGCTGATCTACCGCAATGATGCGGGCAAGCTGATCGTGACCATCAGCCAGAACTCCATCGGCAACGCCATCACCGAATTGCTCGGCGTGGTGGTGAGCCGCATCCCGGATGCCGAGGCCTATGCACGGCAGGAACCCGCGCTGATACAACGGTTGCTGGAAGTGCGACGCAGACTGATCGAAGCCGATCTGGGTGAAGGTATTGCGACCCGCTATTGGCCGAGCGAATGAACAGGCCGTTATTGCATAACCAACAAACAGGGGCAACAGAATGAGTGATTTTTCCTATAACGTCGAAGAAAGCAACTTCGACGAACTGGTGGTGGCACGTTCACATGAACTGCCGGTATTGATGGACATCAGCGCCGAATGGTGCGCGCCGTGCAAAGTGCTGGCACCGCTGCTGCACAAACAAGTGTTCGACTACAACGGCCGGTTCTATCTGGGCTTGGTGGATGCCGACGAAAACATGAAGATCGCCGGACATCACAAGGTGCGCGGCTTCCCCACCGTCGTAGCGTATAGCCACGGCGTGGAAATCGACCGTTTTTACAGTGCGCAGACGGAAGGATTCCTGAGAGACTTCATCGATCGCGTGATCGCAAAACATGCGGCAGGATTGGCGGGTCAGTAGCACTATAAAATCGAACAACCGCAAAGCTGACACTGGTGACAAAAAGAAAGCAACACGTTCGAGATGGTAGCCCCGCTTGCCGCGCCACCGAGTATTAAGAGATTAAGCTCGCCTCAGAATGCTGATTTCTCTGCCATGCGTTAGCTTGTCGTAAACGCCACCTGAATATCGCGTGTTGTTGCGCCGCTTGCAATGAGCGCACGCACTATCAAATCCAGCGAAACTGAGGGATCACCAGCTTCAATTTTGGCTATGCGCGATTGGCTCGATTTCATGCGTTGTGCAAGGTCAATTTGAGAGAGTTTTCGTTTGATACGTGATTTTTTTACCGCGCTGATCAGCGAGAGCTTAAGTGCGACGAGCCGCGCCTCCTCATCACTTAGTTGCAGAAAATCCTCTGTATTGCCAACTTCCCAGCCTCCGGCTTGGATACGTTCTAATTTGTTAGTCTTCATGATGTTCGTTCTCCTGCTAAATTGATCTGTAGTGTTTCAGTCGCGCCTTGCAAACGTCAATTATGGCTTGGGGCGTTTGATTGGTGGTTTTAGCAAATACTTCAAGAATCACGATAGCTACCGTATCAACGTAATACACAATACGCCAAGTGCGATTTTCATCTGGGATTCTTAACTCATGACAACCGCGACCAATACTGGGCATTGGCCTTGAGTGTGGCAACGATATTTTGATGCCCTCTTGCAGGTGACGCAATAAAACACCAGCTTCAATTCTTGCCTCGGCAGAAAAGGGCGGCGTTCTGACTTCGCCATGCAACCACGCCAACGGTTTACGCTGTTTGTTCATACCGGTAATAATATGTCAGGATTGACATGGTTGCAAGCATAATACTCCATATCGCAAGTGCGGCGACATCTCAAGATGCCAATACAGAATGTTTCGGTGAATGACCGCTCCGCCACATACCTGTCATAGGACATTCGTGATGTCACCGTCGGCTCAGGCCGAGGTCCAGTCATCGGCCATTGCTGCCAGTGGCATTCAGATGAGCCAACGGCCGGTATGGGATCGTCACCGGCCATGGAGAACCACCGCTCAAAACAATTCGGCTCCGGCACCAAGGGTCACCGAATGAGTGTAGAATTAACCTCGACGCATAGATGGAGTTGATGCCATGAAAAAACAGGATACAGTCAAAGAGGCAGAGTCTCGCGCCAAGGGCGCGTATGAAGCATGGCTTGTCGCAGAAGCGCAAGCGGGTGAAGCTTTCAGCGATGGCAAGCCTACCTCGACACATGAGCAAGTCATGGGAGAATTCGACCGCGCCATAGAACGTCATGCAAAGAAAGCGGCTTGAATATCTAGCATCTGCCCAGCGTGACCTGCGGCGCATTGCCGAGTACTACATCGAAACAGCAGGAACAGCCACCACCGCCAGAATCGGGCGTGAAATCGGCAAAACCATATTGCAGATAGCCGAACACCCAGAGATAGGCCACAAACTTGAAACCGCACCATATCGGCAACTTGTCGTCAGCCAATATCCGTTTGTGATTCTTTACCTGCTCACTCCAACCGCAGCCAGAATCATACGCATCCTGCATCAGGCACAGAAAAAGCCGCGTTAAATACTTGTTTACACATCACAAAACAACGTGGCCCCTTTTACCCCACTATCCACCGACATTTAGGCCGAATGGCATATAACAATCCCACGCTGCTTTTGTTAGTATGCGATGGCTTGGTTTTACTTGTGTAGGCAACGGTTTTATTGAATGGGGTGGATTTGGCATGAACTTCACAGTCTCAGATTTGCAATATCTTCCACAGGCAGTTGGTGTTGTGCTGCTGTTAGCTACCGTTGTCTTTTTTTTGCAATTCTTTTTCCCGTCGCGACGTTTATATAAGGAGCTTGGTGTTGCGATACAAAAATTAGACGAAGTAAAAGAACGGTTAGGTGGTATTCCTATTGTTGATCTTGATGAAATTCAAGCTGTGATGGTCACAGATGAACTGAGGCACTTGTGGAGCGAATACGCCGAAACACTGCATCCCCAAAAGAAGCAAGATGAATTCGGGCAGTTGAGAATTATCCGTTACCGAGCGACTGCAATGGCCGAGGTGTTTTTTTCCGAGCAGGCGTTGGTGGAAACGCCGCTTAAGACAGCATTTTATAAACATCTACCCGGCATTCTCACCGGATTGGGCATCATCGGAACATTTTCAGGCTTGATTCACGGGCTGCAAGTTTTTGATGCCATGAATCCAGACCCAGATGCAATCAAAAGGTCGCTTGACAATTTGATTCAAGCAGTTGGCCACGCTTTTATTATTTCTGCCATTGCCATCGGCTTGGCGATGCTCTGTACTTGGTGGACGAACCGAGAGCTGACTTTACGCTACAGACAGGTCGAGCAGCTTTGTCAGTTGATTGACAGCTTTTTTGACGCTGGTGCAGGTGAGGAATACTTGGCGCGGCTGGTGGAGGCATCCGAGACATCGGCGACGCAGGCCACCCAGCTTAAAGATGCGCTGGTGACCGACCTGAAACAGATACTGACTGAGTTAACCGATAGGCAAATAAAGGAAATGTCTTCCGGTATCGGGCAAACTTTTGCGGATAGTATGCGCGAACCGATGGAGCGCATTTCCAAAGCGGTTGAGGGCGTCAGCTCGAATCAGGGTGATGCCGTCAATCGAATGTTGACGGATGTGCTGAGCAACTTTTCCGAACGCATGGAGAAAATGTTTGGTGGTCAGTTGAGCGGCATGAGCGAGCTGCTGACGCAAACGACACAAGCGATGCAGGCTACCGCTTCCCAATTTGACCAACTGGCAGCCAACATGGATACGGCAGGCCAAAAGGCTACCGAGGCGATGGCCGAGCGACTGAATTATGCCATTGCCTCGATGGAAGCCCGTCAGGGTGTGTTGAACAAGCAGATGGGTGAATTCGTTGAGCAGATTCGCGCGATGGTCAACCAGTCACAGACGGAATCTGCGCAAAAGTTGCAGGAAATTGTGGGCAAGCTCGGCGAGCAAGTGGCGGGCATGATCGGCCAGCTTCAAGATTCATCGCGGGAACATACTGCTACCCAATCACATGCGGTAACCAATCTTTCCGGTCAGGTGGAAATGCTCATCGCCCAATTAGTTAAAACGAGTGGCGACCTGCAATCCAATGTGGCAACACTGACTTCTGTGACTACCAGTGCCATCGATCGCATGAATTCAGGGGCGGAAACATTGGTGATTGCGGCGGATGATTTTGCCAAGGCGGGACAGGGAGTGACCGGAACCATGAATGCCGCCACCGATGCCACCGGGAAAATACAGTCGTCCGCACAATCGTTAAGCGCCGCGACAACATCCGTCCAGCAGATGTTTGCCGATTACCGGCGCACCAGCGATGCGTTGGCTGCCATGTTGGCCGAGCTCAAGACAACGATGGATACCGCAAAAAATGAAGCGGGCTTGACGATTCAGCTTGTCAGCCAACTTAAGGCTGCCGCCGATCAGCTTGGGCAGGCACAGCAGCAGGCCGACTCTTATTTGCAAGGCATTAACAAAGTGCTCACTGAAACGCATCGGAGTTTTGCCAGCGAAATCTCGAACACCTTGCGGCAGGGTAATAGTCAGTTCCAGCAGGAGTTGTCGCAAGCGGTTGGCCTGCTGCGCAGCGGCATTCAGGAGCTGGGTGATACCCTCGATGATCTGCCGGGCAGGAAGGGCTGATAGATCGTGATAGGACTGAAGCTCCCCGTCAGGAAGCGCGCCCGCGATGAAGCGGAAAAGCCCTTTTGGATTTCTTTTGCAGATCTGATGACGGCCTTGATGGTGCTGTTTCTGATTTCTGTAACAGTGGCATTGTTCGCAGTGACACAGAAACCGGATGAGGTTGCCAAGCAGCAAGCACAGCGAGAGCGTGATATTCAAAAATTGTTGAATGAGATTGCCGATGCGGCCAAGGAATATCCCGGAATTGTCGTGCGCGATTACTCTATTGATTTTGGCTCGCGAGCCAACTTTGAAAATAATAAGTCTGCGTTGTCTGCCGAGCAGGCTGCAATGCTACGCGCTTTTGTCCCCAAGGTTTTGTCCAAGGTGCGCGACCCGTTAGGCAATAAGTGGTTCAAGCGTATTGTGGTCGAGGGGTTCGCCAGTCAGAGTGGCACTTATATTCACAACCTCAACTTAAGCCTGCAGCGCTCTGAGCGAGTTCTCTGCGTATTGCTGGCCTCATCAAAATCGGTACCTGATGCCTTGACTGATGCTGACCGAATGCTGGTGCGAGAATTGTTCTTGGTGGGTGGGTCTTCTTTTAATGCGCTGAAGAAAAGTGATGAAGAGAGTCGCCGAATCGAACTTAAGCTCGAATTTCTGGGATTTAAACCAGACGGCAAACCAGAAGAAAGACCAATACCGAGAGATGTTCCCCTGGACGTGGATCAACGCTGCCCAGTGGATTTGTGATGAACGATCTTATCCAACTCCAATCCGCACTGTCGCGAGTTTTTCGTGATGAACTGCCGATATCGACGAGCTTGGGAAACCCGCAAGCAATCAAAGCGCTGCAAAAAATCAACCAAGAGTTGAATGGTGTAACTCCTGCGCCGACCAGCACCTCAATCGCCCAAGTGGTTGAGGCATACCGGCGCTCACAAAGAGTGACGGGATTTCGAGAATTGAAATATGTCTGCCACGGAGCGGCAATGCAGATGCAGGATGGCTGGTGTGTGTTGTGCAATGAAAAATTACGCGATGAATTACTCGCAGATGTTGAGCGCTTGGACAAATGCAGTCATCGGCTAAAATGCTTTGAGGCACTGTTAATGAGCTATTTTTCTTTCCCTCGTTATGATGAGCAGACATCCAAAGCTGCGCACGCTGGTTGGCAAATATTGCGCGACTGGCTGGTGCGACAAAAAACTCAATTCCAGCATGACGGCGCAAATAAAAAAATACGGCTGCCTGGCTGGTTCACCACATTAACCCAACATGAAAATCTGCTGACTAACAAACCCTGCAACCGCTATGGCGAGGATATGCTGCGAGGTGATAACTCCAGCATTGAGGAGGCAAGGCAAGGCTTGGGCATTCCCAGAGAATCATGGGTCATGCAGGAGGCGATTCTTTCGCAAATGCGGGCGGCTGAGGCTTTGGGGGAGGAACCGTTCAAGTCACGCCTCGATCCATTGCTCAGGCTGGCGCAGGGGCAAACGGAAGTAAAAGTTTCCGATCTTCTCAAACGCCGTGCGATGGCACTTTTGATTAGCCGCTACGCCCGTTGCGCGAACAAACCGGAACAGCCAGTATTGCGTGATGCGGCGGTGTCCATTATTGGCAACCCTTGGTTGAAGCGCACGGCATGGGATGCATGGGTGAAAAATGCCAACGATCAACCAGATGATGAAGCACGCGAACTGGTCAACGGTTGGCTCACGCGGCAGTTAATCACAGATTTTTTTGAGCTGCTCAGCGCAGATAGAAAGGCGGATCAGCGCAGGCTCAACTATTGGCTGCGATTTGTACCGGCTATTGAAGGCACTCCTTGGCTGGCATTAGGGCCTGATGCTATGCGTAACAATAGTCAGCCTTATCGTGAATTGCGGGAAAGAGCAAAGGGTCGCCTGTTGCGTCTTGAAAATCCCGGAGCTGCAAGCAATAACGCATTCATCATGAAAATGGGCGAATGGCTGATTGTTGAGTTTGGAATGACGGGGAATGCCTGCTATCTCTATCCGGCAACGCCAATGCCGTTTTCGTTGGGAGGCGTGTCGATTTCGCTGAATGATCTAAAAAACAAAAATCTGGGTGAGTCACTTCGTCATGCAGATGGGCATAATTCTTGGGAAAGAAATTTCGATCAGTCCATTTGCCCGAAATTAGGTCATCACCCGTCTTCGGCAAACAGGCAAGCCACACAATCCCGTATATCTCATGCTGTTGGCCATAATTTTTCCTACGTCGAGCAGTATGTGAAAAAATTTGCCATTCGATCAGAAGACCATAGGCCCATGGGAGCGTTCTGGGTGCTTACACAAAAGGGCATCAACCCAGAAGTTGATAAAAATCTGGAATCATGGGGATTCAGATATAAAGATAATCGTGGATGGTGGAAGCAGTGAGAAATCTCTGGCCTTCCAAGCCTGCAAACGCGGTGGACTCTGCCGCTTCGGGGCAAGCAGCACTACACACCGAATACCACGAAACGGGTGTTGTATTTTCAGCCATGCCCGCAGGTTGGCTTGGTGCCCCATATAGCTATAGTGAGCAAGGCGAGCAGATGGCATTACTGGCGCAACTGACTGAAGAAGGTTTCGCCGAACCGGATGGCGATGCGCTACGCCTGCCTTGGGATTCGTTGTATCAATTGCTGGCAATAGAAGACTATCGGGGCAGCATCTCATTACTTGGCTTGCCGCAGCTTGAGGCATGGCGACCAAAGCTGGAGAGCCGGGGCGGGCTGACTGACAACAGCTTCTCGATCCTATTGGCCGGATGGGTTGACTCGAATAATTGCCCAGTGCAAGGCAATGTGGAGAGAGCCGGAGCGGTACTGAAGTGCGGTCAGCGCGAAATTTTGCTGCATGAAACTGCATGGAAAACTGTGCATGCGCTAGGCGAGTTTCACCGCAGGCCGCAGGAACAACGCAGCGCTGATAGCAACCGGCGTGCTTGGGCAGGCATACGCCGCCATGCACTGGCTGCAAATACCGACCTTTCAGATTTTCTGCACAAAACGGTTGTGCTGACACCAGAGCGGCTGAACATTGTTTTGCGTAAGACACAGTTTGGCGACAGCAAGACTGTGGAGGTGATCCCTGAATTTGAAGGGCAACCCGGCAGTTGGCTGGAAAGATTCGACAGTTTTAATACGGTGCTGGAACGCTACGAAATTCCAGATGGCGCAGGATTGATCCATGTTCTTCTTTCGCCCGAGGCGCAAACCGTATTGCGCGAGATTAAGCGGATGCCGGGGCGGCGCGTAGCTGGCGATCGCGCCGAGGCATTTCTTCGCAACCCGATAGCTGTATTGGGGCCGGATGCCGCCAAGGTTCTCGATCCAGAGCAATTTGAACAGGCGAGAGAAAATGCAGGAATCTCTTATGCTAGGTTTACCGCCAAGGTAGAGCGGGATGCAGAGGGCTTCCCGATTAAGTGCGCGTTGTTGGTAGAAGAGTCTATTGCCGGTGATGTGCGTAGCGAAATTTTGCCGCTAGCGGGCGAGGATGCGCTGCAAAGCTTCAACGAAAAGCTGAAGGGGCGAATAACGCTAGGCGCGCAGTGCTGTTTCTGGGAAGGCTACGATCTGGAAATTCTGGGCGATACGCCCGATCAGCTTGCGCTGCTGGAATCGGCGTTGCGCGACTTACGGCGCAAACGGTGGTTTAGTGCCGCAGAAGTGTTTGATCTATCGCGTTACGCCGCTGGAAAGATCGAGGGGATAGGCGAAGAGCAGTCTTATTATTCCGTGTTCATTGCACGCAAGAATGATGATTCTGGCTGGTTCCCGGATAACATCGTGTGCGGTTTCAGTTTTGTACCGGAAGGCGAAACAGAGTCGGTTGATTTTCCACTTACCGAAGCCGGGTTAAAAAAATTCCAACGCGAATGTGAGCAGGCGAAGTCGGAAGGACGGGCAAGCTTTGATTATCCTGGGTGCCAGAAGCCCATTCCTGTCGCCGAAGCAGAACAGATGATTTCCATCATCGGCGAGACACAACAAGAAGTTAGTGCTGGCAAGATGCCAAAGGTTGCGCGGGATCGAAAACCTCGCACCGGGTTAATCCTCAAGCCGAATATCGTAAAGGTTGATTATGAAGAACGGCGTGGGGTGCTTGCCATGCCAGCAGGCAGGCAGGCCACGTTGCCGGACTCACTAAAAGATGGGATCGCACTGAAGAATCACCAGTTTTCTGGTGTTGCATGGTTACAGCATCTATGGAGCTTATCTCCATATGAATGTCGTGGAGCGCTATTGGCCGATGATATGGGGCTGGGCAAAACACTGCAATTACTGACTTTCATTGCTGCCTGCTTGGAAGAAAGTCCTGCGGCGGATCCATTTCTTATTGTTGCGCCTGTGTCGCTATTGGAAAATTGGCAGGAAGAAATGGAGAAATTCTTCAAACCAGGAACCTTTCCATTGCTGACGCTTTATGGAGGCGATCTTCCCCGGCTGCGTGCGCCTAAAGATGGCATGGACGATGAGCTGGTTGGGATCAGGTTGTTGCGTCGTAACTGGCTAGGCAACGCCAAGGTCGTGCTAACTACCTATGAAACATTGCGCGATTTGGAGTTTGCGATGGCGGCGCAAAAATGGTCAGCGGTGATCTGCGACGAGGCGCAGAAAATCAAGAATCCGAATGCGATGATGACGCGGGCAGCCAAGAAACAAAATGTCCGCTTCAAAATCGCCTGCACCGGCACACCGGTTGAAAATAGCTTGGCTGATCTTTGGTGTTTATTCGATTTTATTCAGCCGGGGCTATTGGGGGCGCTCAACGAGTTTGGCTCAACCTACCGCAAGCCGATTGAAGCGGAGACCGAGGAACAGAAACAGCGCGTGGATGAGTTGCGATCCATTATCGAGCCGCAATTACTGCGACGCACCAAGGCTGATGTTGCCGACCTGCCAAGAAAAACTATCGTTGAGACTTGCCTCAATCTGCCGATTTCGAAGCGGCAACGCAGTTATTATGCGGATGCCATTGCGCTGCACCGCAAACAGTCTGCCGAAGGTGCTGGATTGAAAAATCATCTTGGGCTGTTGATTTACTTGCGCCGACTTTGTGCTGATCCACAGCCGATGGGGCAGCTTTCAAATCTGGCTGCACCGTTGACGGAAGTCGAAAGTCATTCGCCAAAAATGAAATGGTTGCTGGCTGAATTGAGGCGGATCAAGGAGCGGAATGAAAAGGTGATTCTGTTTTGTGAATTGCGTGATGTGCAGCGGTTATTGCAACGTGCGATTTCCGAGCGCTTTGGATTCGCACCTGCCATCATCAATGGCGACACCTCGACCAATAACAAGAGCGCAGTAAGCCGCCAGAAACAAATTCGTGAATTCCAGGAAAGGCCGGGATTCGGGGCGATTATCCTGTCGCCGTTGGCGGCAGGATTCGGTCTCAATATTCAAGCTGCCAATCATGTTGTTCACTTTACCCGCACTTGGAACCCGGCCAAGGAGGATCAGGCCACCGACCGTGCTTATCGTATCGGCCAGAGCAAAGAGGTTTTCGTTTATTCTCCGGTTGTTGTGGCCGAGGATTTCACAACCTTTGATGCCAAACTCCATGAGTTGTTGGGATGGAAACGTGGCTTGTCTGACGATATGCTCAATGGTGTCGGTGATATATCTGGAAATGATTTTTCTGGATTGGAGGCACCAGGTGGCACGGCTGCATTTGACGATTCGCCTATTACAGCAAAGGACATTGCCTCCATGGAGCCGTACACCTTCGAGGTATTTTGCGCCGCATTGTGGTGTAAGCAAGGATATAAAACTTACTTAACGCCTGTCACAGGCGATGGTGGGGTTGATGTTGTGGCGATTGACGGGAATAGGGGCGTGCTGATGCAGTGCAAAAGCTCATCTGTTGAGGGGCAGTCCTTGGGATGGGATGCTGTTAAAGAAGTTGCCGCTGGCGCAGCAGCTTATGAAATGAAGCACTCTGGAGTAGCATTTCAAAAGGTGGCGGTAACAAATCAGTTTTTTAATGGCTCTGCCAAAGAGCAAGCCCAGCTAAATAATGTTGCTTTGCTTGACTGCTCTGCTCTTGAGGATGTGCTGAAAAAATATCCAGTGTGCCGAAGCCTTATTGTGTAATGGGTATGGCCGGTGACGATATCATACCGGCCATTGGTCCCTCTGAATGCCACCGGCAGCTGTGGCCGAGGAGCGGGCATCCACAGTCGTTACCTTGATCGGTTGTTTCGCAGTTCAGCTACACCACCGGCGGCCCGTGGTAATTGTCATCCTTGAGAGTACCCCCTGTGAAAACGGAGGGTATGTTGATGCCCAACACCAAAAGTGGCGCTAACAGCCAAGTGCGGTGTGTGTTTTGGGGCAGTCAGATTATCCCCAGCAGTGCGCGGATTTTACCGCGCACCTCATTCATCTCTTCCTCCGAAACTTTGCCTTTGGGCGTGGCCTTGCGTGCGCGCCAATCCAGATTTTTGACTTGGTCTGACAGCACCGCGCTACTAACGCCTTTCGCATGAAGGATGACTTCGAAAGGGTAGCCCTTGATCTGCGTGGTCATCGGGCAACACACCATAGTGCCGGTTTTGCTGTTGTAAGAGGCAGCACTGAGTACCAGTGCGGGGCGGTGTCCGGCTTGTTCGTGCCCAGCTTGCGGCGAAAATTCAAGCCAGACGATGTCGCCCGCATCAGGTACAAAGCGGTGCGCCATTACCAGACTTCCTTGCCGACCGGCGCACCGGTATCGACAAGTTTGTGCTGGTTCTTGGCGGTGATTCCGCCGAGCAATTCTTCCAGCTTGTATTCCTTGCGGCGCACAGGTTCAATGACGATGCGCCCCTGCTCCTCGCGCACATTCACCGCCTGATCTAGATCGACATGCGCTGCTGCCATGATCGCCGCCGGAATGCGCACTGCCGCGCTGTTTCCCCATTTTTTTACGATGACTTCCATGATTCCCAGCTCCCATATTCAGAATGGCGGTAGTTTATGGGGGGTATGCGCAATGTGTCAACATTGTTTATACATACTAACAGAGGCCCTGTGTATGGTTACACCACCAGCGGGCCGTGATACTCGTCGTCTTTCAGGTTGGCGGCGGTTGCGCCGGAGGAGAGGTTGGCGAGTTGGCGTTCGTGTGTCAAACAGTGTGCAAAACTTTCCAGATTAAGGGTGAAATTATGGCAGGTCGCGAGGTGTTTTTTGGTGGATTTGGGTTTCTCTACAGCCTCAACGTCTGAATTAAGGTGCTGGCGACACCTATCGAATTTCTGTCGCTCCCCATTCCGCAACACCGTCTCGCAAATGCGCGGACTTGAAACCTTCCTTGCGCAACAGCGCGACTGCATCTACCGCCATCAAACAATAAGGGCCACGGCAGTAGGCAACGATTGGCCTGTCCTTGGGCAGTTCCGCAAGCCGTTGGCGCAGCTCGTCGAGCGGAATGGAGCGGGCGAATGGGAGATGTGTCGCCAGATACTCCTCGGCCGGGCGAACATCCAGCACGACCACTTCCCCACGGCGTGCCATCTTCATTAGCGTTTCACGATCATTGGGTACCAGATCGCCCGGTTGCGCCGCGATTTTCTGCAACGCCAGTTGCAGTTCAATCAGTCGGTTTTCGGCTAGAGTGT
>CAZMWC010000027.1:0-13992 GCA_964569805.1 uncultured Gallionella sp. | reverse complement strand
TCGGCGATGTTCATGTTGCTCATCACCTTCAGGCGCACCACCATTGCGGGCCAGAAGCTCTTGTGCAAGCTGCGCACCTGGCGCAGCACACCGTCAACGCGATAACGGATGCGCAGGAAACTACTTTCCGGCTCGAAGTGGATATCGGATACGCCGCGCTGTACCGCCTCGGTGAGCAGCGCGTCGATCAGGCGCACCACCGGTTGGCTGAATTCGTTGACACCGGATTGCAGCGTCTGATATTCCATCTCGCCCGGTTCGATCTCGTGCAGGATGCCGTCGATCGAGAGTTCGAATCCGTAGTACTGGTCGATCGCGCGCAGGATGTCGGATTCGCTGGCAAGTTGGGTGATCAGCCGGTATTCGTCCTTGAGCAGCGCGCGCATTTGATCCAGCGCAATGATATTGTCGGGGTCGGCAACCGCCAAGGTCAGGACGCGCCCGATTTTGTCCACCGACAGGGGTAGAAATTGATAGCGCCGCGCGACATCTTTGGGGATGAGCGCCAGTGCGGCCGGATCAATAATAATCGAGGAGAGGTCTACACTTTCCTGCCCGAGATTTTCCGAGAGCACATCGCGGATAGTGGCTTCCGAGAGGAAGCCGAGGCGAACCAGCAAGCGTCCCAGCGGTTGATGTGTCTTGTTCTGTTCCTGCAGGGCGATACGTAACTGGTCATCGCTGATCACGCCTTTGTCGATCAGTATATGCCCCAGCGGTTGTTGGAGTTGGTTGTCGAACATAGTGGGTTAATGCGTCAGTTCTTGCACACGTTGTGAAACTTGTGTGTGGTCGAAGCCGGTTGAGTGTGATTGGTCTAGCTCCAATGCGCGTTGATAGTGCTGTACAGCCAATTTTTTCTGGCCGAGGTGTTCGAGACTGACCGCGAGATTAAAGGCGAATTCAGCATTGCCGGATTCCAGCGTATAGGCGCTGAAGTAGGCTTGTTGCGCTTCGCCCCAGCGCGATTGCCCGGCATACAGGTTGCCCAACGCGAAATGCAGGGCGGCTGAATTGCCTTGCTCGCGCAGCAGGGTCTTCAAGCGGCTTTCATTCCGGTCATCATCCGCACTCAATGCCGTCATCCCCGCATTTGCCAGCGCATTGCGCGGATCCAGTACCAGTACGCGCGCGTAATACTGTGCTGCCATTTGGTTCTCGCCGCGCTGTTGGGCGATGGTTGCCAGGCCAAGCAGTGCGTCAGAATTCTGCGCATTTTTCCTGAACATGGATAGATACAGTCGCTGCGCCTCTTCCAATTTGCCGCCGCGATAGGCGAGGTAGGCATCCTTGAGCAGAGGGTCAACCGGTTCGGTCTTTTGCTGCTCTATGCGGATGGGGATGTTGTTTGGGCGTACCGGGTTGCCGTCACCCGGTTGCGGTGTTGTTGAAGGCGTATTTTCCGGCGGTGGCGAGACTGTTGCCGCAGGTTTTGTGTGTGTGTTGTCGCTTGCTGCCAAGGTGTTTGTCGTGGGTGCGATTATTTCTGCGGCAGCATTTCTTGATGCGGCTATGCCGGGAACCAGATTGGTTTGCAGTGTGCCTGCCGCTACCGGAGCAGGTTGTTGTTGCGCCAAGGGTGTGGCGGGGCGCAGTGGCTTGGTATGGCTCGCGGAATCGAGATGCCACAAATAAGCTGCGCCGATGCCGAGCAGCAAAACCGTACCGCCCAGGGCGAGCAGCAAATTACGATTGGGCAGTACGTGCGCTGAATTTGCGGGTGGTGCTTTTGCATTGAACAGGTTTTGCCCGGCGCTACGTGCCAGATGTGCTGCCTGTGATGCCTGTTCAGGCATGGTTGATTTTGTGGTGGACAGTTTTGGCTCTGCTTGCATTGAGTCGGCCTGCATTGAGTCGGTTTGCATTGAGCCGGCTTCACGGGGATGTTCTACCAGACTGAGCTCTGAAGCTTGGCTCATCTCCGGCATTTGATGTGTGTGCCCCTCCAGCGCCGCTTGCGCTTGCTGCAATTTTTTTCGGGCATCCAGAAGCAGGCTCATGTTTGTGTTCCTTAAGCCGGTATAGCCGGGTTAGAACAGGGGGTTTTCGTAGGGCGGAAAAGCGTAACGCCTTCCGCCGTATGGATTCCCAAAATGGCGGATAACGCTACGCTCATCCGCCCTACGTGTTTTTTGCAGGCATTTAGGAGCAGGCTCATGTCAGGGTTTGCCGCTGGCCGGTTCTTTGAAGAAGCTCTGATCCGGCAGCATGTCGCGGTAGGCGCTAAAATCGCCGTCTACGCTGGCATCCTTGATGACTACCGGGCGCAGGAAGATTACCAGTTCGGTCTTGGTGCTCGTGTCGTTGCGATGCTTGAATAGTTCGCCTACGATTGGAATTTTGCCCATTCCGGGCACCTCATCCGAGAAATTGTCTATACGATCTTCCATCAAACCGCCCAGTACAGCGATCTGGTTGCTTTCAATTTTCAGCACCGACTCCATTTCGCGGGTTGAAGTTTGCGGGATCTTGTTGGAGATGGACAATCCCGGGGTGGGATCTATGGCATCTGTAAGAAAGCGTGTAATTGACGGGCGGATGTTAAGCAGTACAGTGTCGCTATCATTGATTTGCGGTGTCACGCTCATGGTGAAGCCAATTGGTACGGTGTTGACCGTGGTGGTGTAGGTGATGATCGGGGTGCACGGAGCGGGAGAGCAGGCCGCCGTGGTCGAGTTGACGATGAAGTACACCTTGTTATCCACCACGCGCAGCATGGCCGTTTGGTTGTTCATGACGCTCAGCTTGGGACTGGATAATACTTTTACCGTGCCGAACGATTCCAGCAAGGAGATTGATGCAGTCAGGTTGCCCAGTCTGGAGGTGGGGTTCAGATAGCTGAGGGTCATCAGGTTCCCGGTATTGGCGCTGGGTAATCCTGCTGTCGCAGCCTGATTCAATTGGAAACCGGTGCCGTTGCGTTGCAATAGCGACCAGTTGATGCCTTGTTTGTAATTGTCGTTCAGGCGGACCTCCACCACGGTTGCCTCGATCAATACCTGGCGCCGTGCGCTGGACATCACCTGGCTGATGAATTCCTGAATCTTTTCATGTTGCTTGCCGGTGGCGCGCACCGTGATGATGCCATTTTCCGGGTTTGCAATCACAGAGGCGGCTTCGCGAAAAGTATTGGTGCGTGTGACGGTGGTGCCACCCTCTTGCACACTCACTGAATTAGGGCTGTTTTCAATGCCGCCCTTGATGGCTGATTTTTTGCTGCTGGTCGGCTGAACTCCTGTTCCTGTGCTACTCGCTGCATTCGTTTGTTGCACCACGGTTTCACTGGAGCCGGAGGGCAATATCTTGTCGGTTTCATGCAAGATATCTTTAATGTTTTGGGTTAGTGTTTCCCAGAAGTGGTTTTTTGAGGAGTTCTTGATCGTGAGTTGTGAATTGTTTGTGCCGGATGCCCCGCCGGTTGGCGTTCCCGCACCAGCTGTCATGCCGGAGCTGACTTGAGTTGTATTTGAGATGCCGCCGTCCGCATCGCGCGACATGTTCACATAATCGACTTTGTAACTGTGCAGGTAAGGCGAATCCGGCATCACGATCAGGTTGCCGTTATCCAGCTCATAGCGCATATCGACCTGTTTGGCGATGCGGGTAAGGATTTGTGGCAGGGTCTGGTTGAGCGCGTTCAGGGTGACTGCTCCTTGAATGCCGTGGTGGATGTCAAGGTTAATTTTCGCATCGCGCGCCAAAGCAAACAGAATTTCCTGTGCGGGGACGTTGGTGACCACGACGCTATAAGTTTCTGCTTTTACCCCAGGTTTCGGGGGGGGGAGAGTTGCGCTGTGTTTAACGGTTTGCGGGATGGCTGAAGCGGTGACAGGCTGGCCGACCTGCCGCTGGAGGTGTTTGTCGGAAGGTTGAATCGGCTTGCTGCCGCAACCAGCGAGGATTACGCCAATCACGCATAGAGAAAATATGTTGCATGAACGCATTGCTCAACTCCCTTCTTACTCATCGGCATGTAGCCTAACAGCTTTGCGGGTGCGGCTCAATATGCCATTCGGCCTATGTTAACGGCCTAAATATCCTCAAAAAATGTAAATAGAGGTGGCGAAGGCCTCCTGATAGCGCGTCGGCAGATCTTTGATTGCATTTCGTGCCGCGTCGGCCGATGGATAAGCGCCATAGAGTACGCGCAGGCCGGCCTTGCCACCGGATTTGGCGGGCAGCAGATAAATTTCCTGAAGTTTACCCAGCTTGTCCGCACGCTTGAGGAAGCCTTCGATGCTTGCTGACCGGAAGCTCTCGTCGTAGAACAATTGTATGCTGGCAACCGCTTTTTTCTGGGCGAGCATTTGTTTGCCAGCCGCCAGGCGCTGTTCAAGCAGGCTCACTTTTGTCGCTGCTATCGCTGTTGGACCGTTGCCCGTGACCGGTTCGGGTGTGGCTACCATCGGCGCGCTATTTGGCGCCGGCTCTGGTTTTGCAGATGGGCTGGGGATGGCAGGCGCTACGGGAGTGGGTGCCGGTTGGGCTGTTTCAACGGGAATCGCCGGTGCAGGCGCATTGCTTGGTGGCGTGGCAGTCGGTTGTGTTACGTCAGGTTGTGTTATGGCCGGTTGTGTTACAGCCGCAAGAGTAGGGGGCGCGGAAGCGATTTTTTCTGTCCCCTGTCCTCTGTTTTCTGTCTTTTGCCCCATCATCCATGCCGCAAGGACTATCAAAAGTACTGCGGCTGCCGCGCCTCCCTGCAGCACTTTTTTATCCGGCAGGGTGCGGGCAGGCTGGAGTTCACTATCGCGCATTGCCGCCCGCACATGTTTTACTTCGATGTTGTGGGTGTCTTCGACAAAAGCGGCTAATAGCGATTTGTCCGCAAGGATGTTGACACGGCGCATCAACCCGTTGGATGCACTGGCGATAAGTTTGATGGCATCCGGCGAAAAAATGTTCGGGCCGTGGTAGCCGGCGGCACGCATCCTGAACATCAGGTAACTTTCCAGTACGTTACGTGACAAGGGCTGCATGTTGAAATGGTGGACGATGCGGTCCTTGAGCTGGCGCATGTTGGGTTGATCCAATTTGGCGTTGAGTTCCGGCTGTCCGAACAGTATGATCTGCAACAGTTTGGCATTGCCAACCTGCAAATTGTAGAGCAAGCGCAATTCTTCCAGTGTGTCCGGCGGCATGGCATGCGCCTCGTCGACCAGCACCACGACGATCTTGCCTTCGCGCGCCTTCTCCTCCAGCTTATTCTGGATGTTCTGCATGATGATGCCGACGCGTTCACCGTTGATGCAAAGGCCCAGCGCATCGGCAATCGCATACAGCATTTCTTCGCGCGATAAGCTGGGGTTGGCGAGATAAATTGTCTCGACATGTTCGGGCAGCCGCTCGAGCAGCATGCGGCACAACATGGTTTTGCCGCTGCCGACCTCGCCGCTAACCTTGATGATGCCTTCGGCTTCGCTTAATGAGTAGATCAGTGCATCGAGGATTTCGCCACGATGCGCGCCGGAGAAAAAGAATTCTGTGACGGGGGTGATCCTGAATGGGGGCTCGTTGAGCCCGAAGTGTTCCAAATACATTTTGGCCTCTAAACGTTAAGTTTCTCATGCACATCCATACGGCTGTGCAAGGTGGTGCGGTTGATGCCGAGCAGCCGGGCGGCTTCGCTGATATTACCCGAGGCAAGTTCCAGTGCGGCGGCGATATAGCGGCTCTCTTGTTCGCGCAGATACTGGTCCAGTTTGAAGTTACCCGCCTTTAGGTCGTCGAGGAGGTGCTTTCTGTCCTCTGTGCTTTGCCCGCTGTCCTCTGATTCCAGCGGGTCGAATTCATCCCGCAATTGTGCGGCACTGACGGTGTGTCCGGGATATTTCGTGGTAAGCCGGATGACGATGTTGCGTAATTCGCGGGTATTACCCGGAAAGCTGTATCTTTCCCAGCATTGCAGTGCATCCGTATGTAATTCAAAAGGTAATTGTCCGATTTTACGGGTGTAGTAAGCGCGAAAATGGTTGAGTAGCACCAATTTGTCCGAAGCAAGTTCGCGTAGCGGCGGAACCGAGATCGAGAATACGTTCAGACGGTGATAAAGATCGCTGCGAAACGCCCCGGTTCTGGCGGCATTACGCAAGTTGCGATTGGTGGCAGCGATGATGCGAGCATAGCTCTTGCGCGTCACAGTTTCACCGACACGTTGATATTCGCCATTCTCCAATACCCTCAATAGTTTGGTTTGGAGCTCCAGCGGCAGCTCACCGATTTCATCAAGGAACAGAGTGCCGTCGGATGCATCCTCGAAAAAACCGGATTGTGCGTTTGACGCGCCGGTAAAGGCACCTTTGCTGTGGCCAAACAGGGTGGGCTCGATCAGCGTGGGAGAAATGGCGGCGCAGTTGAGCACCTTGAAGGCTCCATCCGGTTTGTTGCCGTGTCTTTGTATCGCTGCAGCAACCAATTCCTTGCCGCAGCCAGACTCGCCCTCGATAAGTACCGGGAAAGGCATGGCGGCATACATCATAATCTGGTGGCGCAGGGCTTGTATGGCAGGGCTCTGTCCGACAATGCCAAGCGATGTTTCATCCTGATCTTCGCTGCCGCGTTCGTTGTCTTGAACTGTCAGTGCGTCATCAAGGTATTTTTTGATTTTCTCCGGTGTGCAGGGTTTGGCGATGAAGTCTATCGCACCCAATGCGCGCGCATGGCGCGCATTGCTTTGTTCATCTTGTCCGGACAGTATGAATATCCTGATCTTGGGCGAATGTGCCAGCAATTCTGTAATCAGATGGAAGCCTTCATCCGGGCGGTGAGGGACGGGTGGTAATCCTAAATCAACCAGTGCCAGTTGTGGCGGGGCGGGTAATTTGCGCAACAGTTCAATGGCTGCGGTACGCGATTCAGCTTGGTAAATCTTGAACTTGCCGCCAAGAACAAGCGCTAATCCTTCACGGATCAGCGGGTCATCATCGACGATCAACAGGCTAGGTAGGGTTGAAAAATCGCTCAACTTGCACTCACGGGAAGTGGCATTGGGTGCCGAGCATAGCGGCAAGTGGGCGTAAGCTCAATAGGAAAAAAGACCTAGATAATTATTCGGGGCATCAATAAGTTGAGAATTGTTGGTGCAGTAGTTTAGAATGCGCGCTCCTGATTTTTTGGATTTCAATTTTGTCTTCGTCAAATTTGGTCGAAATTAGCGACCTTAATTTTACCTACGATAAGCGCCCGGTTCTGCAGGGTATCAACATGGTTTTTCCAAAAGGAAAGTTGATTGCCATCATGGGGTTGAGCGGTTGCGGTAAGACCACGTTGTTGCGGCTTATCGGCGGGGCGCTCAAGCCGACCAAGGGTTACGTCAAGGTGGACGGGCAAATTATTCATGAGCTGGATCAGGAAAGTTTGTATGGCATGCGACGCAAGATGGGCATGTTGTTCCAGTTTGGCGCACTATTTACCGATATGTCGGTTTATGACAATGTGGCGTTTCAGATGCGCGAGCACACCGATCTGCCCGAAGAGTTGATTCGTGATCTGGTTTTGATGAAGCTGCACGCGGTTGGATTGCGCGGCACGCATAATCTGATGCCCTCCGAGCTGTCCGGTGGGATGGCGCGGCGCGTGGCGCTGGCGCGCACGGTGGCCCTCGATCCGATGCTGATTATGTATGACGAGCCGTTTGCAGGGCTGGACCCGATTTCGTTAACCGTGGTGGGCGATTTGATCCGCCGCTTGAGTGAGGCACTGGGTGCCACTTCGATTGTGGTCACGCATGATATACAGGAGTCTCTGAAGATCGTCGACTACGTTTATTTCATGGCCAATGGAGTGATTGTGGCGGAGGGAACACCGGATGAGATACGCGCCTCGGATAAGGATTTTGTGCATCAGTTCGTGCATGGCGAAATGGATGGTCCGGTGCCATTCCATTACCCCGGCGGCGATTACCGCCAGGATTTGAACTTGCAAGCTTGAGGGATTTTCGATTATGCCAGCAGCTAAAGCTATCA
This sequence comes from uncultured Gallionella sp., assembly GCA_964569805.1. Classification (GTDB taxonomy): domain Bacteria; phylum Pseudomonadota; class Gammaproteobacteria; order Burkholderiales; family Gallionellaceae; genus Gallionella. The sequence continues at coordinate 6,028 of CAZMWC010000027.1, read as the reverse complement.
GAGGGATTGGACACAGCACCATCAACGCAGTGTGGCGCATCGGGATGGCGACACGCTTTTTCTTTCTCACTCTGATGTATTCGGGGAGCAGCTTCCGACGTTTTCATCTGATTATTAAAGAGCTGTTTGCTACCGGCGTGATGTCCCTTATTATTATCATCGTGGCGGGGATGTTCGTCGGCATGGTGTTGGGCTTGCAGGGTTATGAGACGCTTAAGCGCTATGGGTCGGAATCCGCGCTCGGCGTAATGGTGGCCTTGGGTTTGGTGCGTGAGTTGGGGCCGGTGGTTGCCGCGCTGTTGTTTGCCAGCCGTGCCGGCTCGGCGATGACGGCAGAAATCGGCTTGATGAAAGCGACCGAGCAGATTTCGGCGATGGAAATGATGGCGGTGCATCCGATCGCACGCATTGTTGCGCCGCGCTTCTGGGCGGGGATTATTTCCATGCCGTTACTGGCTGCCTTGTTCAGCGCGGTCGGGGTGTTTGGCGGCTATTTCGTCGGTGTGGTGCAGATTGGCGTGGACGAGGGGTCATTCTGGTCACAAATGCAGGCGGCAGTGGATTTTGAGCATGACATACTGAACGGCGTAATCAAAAGCTTTGTGTTTGGCACGGCGGTAACGGTGATTGCATTGTTTGAGGGCTACGACGCGCCGCCCACCGCAGAAGGCGTGTCCGGAGCGACTACACGCACGGTGGTCACCTCGTCACTGGCGATCTTGATGTTGGATTTTATTTTGACGGCAATGATGTTTGGAGGAAGTTGAGCTATGGAACGCACCGGGATAGATTTATGGGTTGGGATGTTCGTGGTGGCGGGCGTTGCCGCGCTGGTGATGCTGGCGATGAAAGTTGGGAACCTGGGCACCTACAATGTGTCCGACGCGTACCGGGTACATGCTTATTTCGCCAACATTGGCGGTCTGAAAACTACCGCTGCAGTCAAGAGCGCCGGGGTGCTGGTTGGCCGCGTTGAATCCATTTCGCTGGATACACAACGCTACGAGGCAAAGGTGGTGATGAGCATCGATAAGCGCTACCAATTTTCCAAGGATACCATCGGCAAAATCCTGACCTCCGGTTTGCTGGGTGAACAGTACATAGGCTTGGATGTTGGCGGTGATGAGACGATGTTGAAAGATGGCGAACAATTGAAAAAGACGCAATCTGCGATGGTATTGGAGGATTTGATCGGCAAGTTCATGTACAGCAAGGCTGAAGAACCTAACAGGTAGTTATAGTTGAATAGATTGGGGAGTGTTTAAAGATGAGATTCTTTCTTAAAATTGTTTTAGGTTTGTTTTGTGTGATTGCCGTTGCGCAGGCCGAAGTTGTTGCGCCGGATGTGCTGATCAAGACTACCGCTGAAGAAGTCCTTGCTATCGTCAGGCAAGACAAAGATATGCGGGCGGGCGATCAGAAAAAAATTCTTGCGCTGGTGGATGCCAAAGTGGTGCCGCATTTTGATTTCACGCGCATGACGCAGCTGGCCGTGGGCAAGTATTGGAAAGACGCAAACCCCGAGCAAAAACAGGCGTTGGTGAGGGAGTTCCGCAATATGCTGGTGCGCACCTATACCAAAGTTTTTACCGTGTATCGTGACCAGACGGTAGAAGTGAGGCCGTTCAAGATGACTGCCGACGTAACTGAAGCGACCATCAAGACCAGCATCAACAAGCCGGGTGCGCCGCCGATCATGGTCAATTATGAAATGAAAAAAACCGCTGACGGCTGGAAGGCGTTCGATGTGATATCGGAAGGAGCCAGTCTGGTGACGATCTATCGTGGCACATTTACCTCGGAAATTCAGGAAAAAGGCATCGATGGCCTGATCAAAACGTTGTCCGACAAAAATACCAATGCAACCAATGTCGCGCTGCGCAAGGCGGAAGCGAAGTGATTGCGCGTGAAGGTGACCGGCTGATGGTGCATGGCCGACTGACCATTGCAACTGTGCCGGACCTGTTTGAAACCGGTTTGCAACATCTGTCCAGCGAAAGCCTTCTGGTGGATTTCTCAAAGGTCGAAGCGGTTGACTCTGCTGCGGTCAGTTTGTTGCTGGGCTGGTTAAGAGCTGCCAAACGTAACCAGCATGATTTGCGTGTGGCTGGGCTGCCTGATGAATTGTTGAGCTTGGCACGTTTATACGGCGTGTCTGATTTGTTGCCACAACAATCCACCTCACCACAAGAATCCGCCAGCGCACAGGTTGCAGCATAATTCAGCTGGTCGTTTGCAGCAGACCTGTTTGGCTACCAGCCACTCTCAACAATCGGTAAGGTTAGCAATGGTTACTCCAGAAAGCATACAAAGCAGCATCGCGCAGGGCATGGCAACCCAATATTTGAAAGTGGCAGGTGATGATGGCACGCATTTCCAAGCGGTAGTGGTCAGTGAGGCATTCGTTGGCAAGAGCCGTGTGCAACGCCACCAGCTGGTCTACCAAACATTGGGGGATAGAATGCGCCAGGACATTCACGCCCTGTCGATGAAGACCTATACACCACAAGAGTGGCAGGATCAGAAGTAGCGCATGCAAAAATTAGCGATACAGGGAGGCAACCGTCTCAACGGCGAGGTGCGCATTTCCGGCGCCAAGAACGCGGCATTACCGATACTTTGCGCGGGCCTGTTGACCCCGGATTTATTGCGACTTGATAATGTGCCGGAGCTGAATGATGTCACCACGATGTGCAAGTTGCTGCAACAAATGGGCATGTCGATAGAGATCGATGATGGTCAGATTGTTTTATCAGCCGCCAGCATAGTCAAACCGGAAGCGCCCTACGACATGGTGAAGACCATGCGTGCTGCGATTCTGGTGTTGGGACCGTTGGTGGCGCGCTTTGGCGAGGCCCGTGTTTCTTTGCCGGGCGGTTGTGCGATCGGATCGCGCCCGGTGGACTTGCACATCAAAGGTTTGCAGGCGATGGGCGCAGAAATCCATATTGCGCATGGCTATATCCATGCGCAAGTGCCTCGGGGTAGCGGGGATGGACGGCTCAAGGGGGCGCGCATCTGTTTTGACCTGGTCAGCGTCACCGGTACAGAAAATCTGATGATGGCCGCGACGCTTGCGGATGGCGTGACCGTGCTGGAAAACGCGGCACGTGAGCCTGAAGTGGTTGATCTGGCGAATTGTTTGATGGCGATGGGCGCAAAAATCAGCGGAGCGGGCAGCGATACCATTACGATACAAGGTGTGAAAGCCTTGCACGGAGCCAGCTATCGTGTAATGCCGGACCGGATCGAGAGTGGCACGTTTCTGGTTGCGGCTGCCGCAACTGGTGGGCGCATCACACTGACCGGTGCGCGTGCTGATATTCTCGATAGCGTGCTGGATAAATTGCGTGAGGCGGGCGCGCGGGTCGATGTGTCCGGTGACCGCATTACCTTGGAGATGCAACGTCGTCCGACAGCGGTAAATTTGCGTACCGCGCCGTATCCGGCTTTTCCTACCGATATGCAGGCACAATTCATGGCGTTGAACACGATCGCGGAGGGCAGCGCTATCGTGGTCGAAACTATTTTTGAAAACCGTTTTATGCATGTACAGGAGTTGCGCCGCTTGGGTGCGCAGATCGATGTGGAAGGTAATACCGCTATCATCAAAGGCTGCGCACAACTGGAAGGCGCCACTATCATGGCGACCGATTTGCGTGCTTCGGCATGTTTGGTGATTGCAGGAATGGTGGCGCAGGGCGAGACCATCGTGGATCGTATCTACCATCTGGATCGCGGCTATGAACATATCGAGGCAAAGCTGTCTGCGCTGGGGGCACAGATACGTCGCATCAAGTAGGGGCAATTCGCGAATTGCCCTTTATGCGATTCGTGATTGCACGGCAAACTTTTCCGGCTTGCCCGGTTGGGGGGATTACATAGATGATAACCATCGCGCTGTCCAAAGGGCGCATCTTCGAGGAAACCATGCCACTGCTGGATGCGGCAGGTATCACTGCACTTGAAAACCCGGAAACCTCGCGCAAGCTGATACTGCCAACCAATCGTACCGATGTACGATTGATCATCGTGCGTGCCAGCGATGTACCGACCTATGTGCAATATGGTGCGGCGGATATCGGAGTGGCTGGTAAGGATGTGTTGGAAGAACATGGCGGCACGGGGTTGTACCAGCCGCTGGACTTGAACATCGCGCGCTGTCGCATGATGGTCGCGGTGCGCGATGATTTCGATTACGAGTCTGCGGTGCGTCAGGGCGCACGCTTGCGCGTGGCGACCAAATATGTGCAGACTGCCAGGGCGCACTTCGCCGCCAAAGGTGTGCATGTGGATTTGATCAAACTGTATGGCTCGATGGAGCTGGCTCCGCTGGTAGGGTTGTCGGACGCAATCGTGGATTTGGTGAGCAGTGGCAATACGCTGAAGGCGAACAATCTAAAAGCGGTTGAGCTAATAGCCGATATTTCGTCGCGCCTGGTGGTGAATCAGGCTGCGCTGAAGTTGAAATACAGCGCAATACAGCCGATGCTGGAAGCCTTCGCCAAAGCAATCAATAAATAGAGGGCGATTGCAGATGAAAATCAGAGAACTCTCCAGTCGCGCAGCCGGTTTCGATGTGGAGTTGTCCAAACTGTTGGCTTTTGAAGAAGCGGCGGACGAAAAACTTGAAGCAACCGTAGCCGCCATTCTTGCGGATGTACGCAAGCGGGGCGATACAGCGGTGCTGGAATACACGCATAAATTTGATCGCTTGTCGCTGGTGAATGCCGCCGCGATGGAATTGCCGCATGCCGAATTGTGTGCTGCCTTTGATAGCTTGCCCGTTGAACAACGCAGTGCCTTGGAGCAAGCTGCGCAGCGCGTCACCGATTATCACCGTAAGCAAGTGCAAGCTTCGTGGAGCTATACCGAAGCAGACGGCACTATGCTCGGCCAACAAATTACCGCGCTGGACCGCGTTGGTCTGTACGTGCCGGGCGGCAAGGCGGCTTACCCTTCCTCGGTGCTGATGAATGCACTGCCTGCGAAGGTTGCGGGTGTGGCCGAATTGATTATGGTAGTGCCTACCCCGGACGGCGTGAAAAACCAGCTGGTGCTGGCGGCAGCGTATTTGTCTGGCGTAGATCGCGTATTCACTATTGGTGGCGCGCAAGCAGTGGCGGCATTGGCCTATGGCACCGCGACCATCCCCAGAGTGGATAAGATCGTCGGCCCCGGCAACGCCTATGTGGCTGCCGCGAAACGCCGTGTGTTCGGCACGTGTGGTATCGATATGATCGCGGGGCCATCCGAGATCCTGGTGATCTGCGACGGGCAAACCGATCCGGACTGGATCGCGATGGATTTGTTTTCACAAGCCGAACACGATGAGCTGGCGCAAGCCATCCTGCTGTCGCCGGATGTCAAATTCATTGAGGCAGTGGCACAAAGCGCAGATCGTCTACTGGAACAGATGCCGCGTCGCGATATCATCCAGACCGCACTGGAAAGCCGTGGCGCACTGATTCAGGTCGCTGATCTGGATGAGGCGTGCGCTGTCAGCAACCGCATCGCACCTGAACATCTGGAGCTCTCTGTGGCAGACCCGCAAGCACTGCTATCCAAGTTGAAACACGCCGGGGCGATTTTCATGGGCCGATACACTTCAGAATCGCTCGGTGATTACTGCGCCGGCCCCAACCATGTGCTGCCCACCTCCGGCACGGCGCGATTCTCATCGCCGCTCGGGGTTTATGATTTTCAGAAGCGCAGCAGCCTGATCCAGGTTTCTGCGCAAGGCGCGCAAACGCTGGGTGCCATTGCCTCCACCTTGGCGCTTGGCGAAGGTTTGCAGGCGCACGCACAGTCAGCATTGTTCAGACGGATATCTTGATCCGTGCCCGTTATTTTGTTTGCTTGTGCCGGTTCGCATAGACTGGGCGGTCGTGATTTAGGCAAGGATTGTGCCAGAACTGCACAGAATGCGTTAATTCGGTTTGACACTCATATAGCTGGCTGGCATAATTGCGCGTTCTGTTTGGAGGGGTGGCCGAGTGGTTAAAGGCAGCAGACTGTAAATCTGCCC
>CAZMWC010000026.1:0-14057 GCA_964569805.1 uncultured Gallionella sp. | reverse complement strand
AACTTTCATGTCACCGGCCTGACCCACAACGAAAAGGGCTATCCGGTGATGACCGCCGAGCAGAACAAGATCGTCGTGACTCACCTGATGGAAAAGATCAACAGCAATGCTGACGACATCATCCTTCTCGACGAGGATCAGATCGACGGAGCCGACGTGGTGGTGGTGTCCTATGGCATCACTTCGCGGATCGCCGTCAAGGCCATCCAGGATGCACGCAAGGAAGGCATCAAGGTGGGTTCGCTGCGCATGATCACCATCTGGCCGTTTTGCGAGAAGCGTATCCGCGAGATATCCGCCAAGGTTAAGGCTATTGTCGTGCCCGAGATCAACTATGGGCAGATGGTGCTCGAAGTGGAGCGTAACGCGGGGGGGCGCTGCAAGGTAATTAGCGTGAACCACTGCGGTGGCGCGGTGCATGATCCACAGGTGATTCTGGATGCCATCAGAAAGGCAATGCTATGAGTACTGATATCGAAAAATTCAAGGCCGGCAGCCCCATGTCCGACACGTTGCGCATGGACCGGATGCCGCATATCTGGTGTCCGGGTTGCGGCATCGGCTCCGAGGTTAATTCCTTTGCAGAAGCCGTTAAACGTAGTGGCATTGATCCCAAGAAGCTGGTCGTGGTGTCGGGTATCGGCTGCACCGGGCGCGTGGCGGGTTATGTCAATTTCGACTCGATGCACACCACGCATGGCCGCGCCATTCCGGTTGCCACCGGCATCAAGCTGGCCAACCCCGAATTAACGGTGGTGGTGTTCAGCGGCGAGGGCGATCTGGCCGGCATCGGCGGCAACCATTTGATCCATGCCGCGCGGCGTAACATGGATCTGGTGGTTATCTGCAACAATAACTTCACTTATGGCATGACCGGTGGACAGGTAACGCCGACCACGCCCGGCACGGCCACAGCCTCGACCACACCCTACGGCAATTACGAATATCCGTTCAGCCTGCCGTTCCTGATGGATGCCGCCGGTGCCACCTATATCGCTCGCTGGACCTCGATGCATTCGCGCAACGTTACCCAATCGATCGAGGAAGCGCTGCTGCGCAAGGGTTTTTCCTTCATTGAAATTATTTCGCCCTGTCCGACGCTCTATCTGCGCCGCAACCGTCTCGGTGACGGTGTCGACCAGTTGCAGAATTATCAAGACAACTCCATCCTCAAGCACGGTGCCGACACTCGTGAGACGGGCATCGATTTCCAGGGCAAGATCGTCATCGGTAAGTTCGTCGAAAAGAACAAACCCACCTATCTGGAAGCTTCCGACAAGTGCAGCATCAAGCTGGTCGGAGACGATTATCAGCTTTATGGCAAGACCATCCCGGAACGGGAAGCCGAGGAAAAAGCCGAAAAGGCGAAGATTGCCGTCCGCCGAGCTGCCGTGCAGGCAGAGGCAGAAGCGCAGGCAGAGGGTGAAATACAGGCAGAGTATGTGCCTAACCAACTTTCTGTACCTGTGGCTGCGGTGAAGGAGGCTCTCGCCAGAGCGGCAAAAAAGGCTCCAGCGAAGGCGGCTGTTGCACCTAAAGCAGCAAAGAAGGCTACGGTGAAGACCAAGGCCAAACCCGTAAAGAAAACTGTTGCCAAGGCTACGGCCAAAGTGGTGAAAAAGGCTGCGGCAACAGTAAAAGCCAAGCCCGCGAAGAAAGCGGTGACGAAAGCCATTGCGAAAGCGCCAGCCAGAAAGGCAACTTCCAAGGCTCCGGCTAAAAAGGTCGCGGCCAAACTCCCAGTTAAGAAGGTCGCAGCTAAAGCAGTAAAAAAAGCCGCACCCAAAGCAGCAGTCAAGGCCAAGATTACAGCCAAGGCAGCGCCTAAAAAGGCTGGCAAACCCAATAAAACCCGTAAGTAGGAATTGAGCGCATGAGTACAACAGAAATCAGGTTTTCGGGATTCGGCGGGCAGGGCATTATTCGCTGCGCGCTGATCACCGGCAAGGCGCTGGCGCTGTATGACGACAAGTTCGCCACTATGACCCAGAGTTTCGGACCGGAGGCGCGCGGTAGCGCCTGCGCCGCGCAGCTCGTGGTTTCCGACGAGCGTGTCCTGTATCCCTATCTCACGCAGCCCGGCATTCTCATGGCGCTGTCCCAGGAGGCCTACGACAAGTACTACAGCGAGCTGCCCAAGGGCGGGATACTGATTGTCGAAGAACAACTGGTGAAATTGCGCGGCGAACATCCAGACCTCAAGCTGATGCGTGTGCCGGCGACCCGCTATGCCGAAGAACTGGGCAATCGTTTATTCACCAACCTTGTGGCGCTGGGATTTTTCACTGCAGTTACCGGCATAGTTACCGCCGATGCCATGAAGAAGGCGCTGCCTGGTCTGGTTCCCGATCGCTTCCTGAAGATCAACATCAAGGCTTTTGACAAGGGCTACGAGCATGGCCTCCAGATGATGAGCCAAAACGGAGAAGCCGCGTCATGAGCAAGAAACGCACCGGCGTTTTTGTCTGCCATTGCGGCACCAATATTGCCGCTACCGTTGACGTGGCGAAGGTGGCCAAGGAGATGGCCGGTGAGAGTACCGTCGCCTACACCCAGGAATACGTTTACATGTGCTCGGAACCGGGCCAGGAATCGGTAGTCCAGGCGATCAAGGATAACAAGCTGGACAGCGTCGTCGTTACCTGCTGTTCGCCGAACCTGCACGAAAAAACCTTCCGCGATAACGCCCAGCGGGCCGGCATCAATAATTTCACCTGCGAGATCGCGAATATCCGCGAGCAGTGCAGCTGGGTGCATGCCGACAAGGCCAAGGGCACCGAGAAGGCGATCAAGATTTCGCGCAGCATTGTGCGGCGGGTTAACCGCAACAAGCCCATGGATGCGATTGCCGTCAATGTCACGCGGCGCGCGATGGTGATTGGCGGTGGCATTGCCGGTATTCAGGCGGCTCTCGATATCGCCAATGCCGGCGTTGAGGTGGTGCTAGTCGAGAAACAGGCCACCATCGGCGGCCGCATGCTCCAGCTCTCCGAGACCTTCCCCACGCTGGACTGTTCGCAGTGCGTTCTGTCGCCCAAGATGGTCGAGGTGAAACGCCATCCCAAGGTCAAGCTGCTGACCTATAGCGAAGTGCAGGAAGTTTCAGGCTCCGTGGGTAACTTCCGCGTCAAGGTGCTCAAGAAACCCACCTATGTGGACCCGGACAAGTGCAAGATCTGCGACCATTGCACCGAGGTTTGCCCGCAGGTGGTGCCGAACGAATACGAGCTTAACCTGAACGCGCGGCGCGCGATCTACATTCCTTATGCGCAGGCCATCCCGGCCAGCTTCACGCTGGATATTGATGCCTGTCTGGGTCTGAACCCCGTCGTTTGCGGCAAATGCAAGGACGTTTGCGAGGCGGGTGCAATCGATTACGACATGCAGCCACAGACGGTGACCGAGGATGTGGGTGCCATCGTGGTGGCGACCGGTTTCGATCTCTACGATCAGGAAAATATGCCGGAAATGGGTGGCGGCAAGATCGAAGATGTACTCGACGGCTTGCAGTTCGAGCGTCTGATTTCCGCGTCGGGCGCGACCCACGGTCATGTGCTGCGACCTTCCGATCACAAGGAACCCAAAGATGTGGTGTTCATCCAGTGCGTGGGATCGCGCGATCCCGCGAAGCATTGCGCCTATTGCTCAAAAATATGCTGCATGTACACCGCCAAACACGCTCGCCTCTACAAGAAGCATGTGCCGGACGGGCGCGCCTACGTGTTCTATATCGACATACGCTCCGGCGGCAAGGGTTACGAGGAATTCGTGCAGCGCACCATGGAGGACGACGATACGCTTTACCTGCGCGGCCGCGTCTCCAAGCTCTACCGGCATAACGGCAAGGTTCGCGTACTCGGCACCGATACGCTGTCCGGCCAGAATGTTGAAATCGATGCCGATATGGTCGTGCTGGCGCTCGCCATGGTGCCGTCGAAGGGCACTATTGATATTGCCAAGATACTCAAGATTGGCCGCGACAAGGATGGCTTCCTAGCCGAGGCGCACCCCAAGTTGCGCCCGGTAGAGAGCGTGACCGGCGGTATTTATCTGGCTGGCGCAGCGCAGGCGCCGAAGGATATTCCTGAAACGGTCGCACAGGCAGGCGCGGCGGCTGCCAAGGTGATTGCGCTGCTCTCACAATCAACCCTCAGCCGCTCACCGTTGATCGCCAAAGTGCGCCGTTCACACTGTTCCGGTTGCGGGATGTGCGTCGACGCGTGCCCCTTCACGGCTATCCGGCTTGAAGGCAGCAAGGCGGTGGTAAACGAAGCGCTTTGCGAGGGCTGCGGTAGTTGCTCGGCCACCTGTTTGCGCGCTGCGATCGATGTCAAGAATGTCACGCAGTTGCAGATACATGAAATGATCGAAGCATGCTTGGCGTAGAAAAACGTGAAACGTGAAATGTGAAATGTGAAATGTGAAAGGTGAAATGTGAAAGGTGAAATGTGAAACGTAACCCTCCCGGCAGGGATAACCAGCGACTTGGCGGCTTTGCCAGTCGAATGGCTAGTAGTTTTATCAGAGTGGCGCGAAGCGCCGGGTGGGCATCACTTTTCACGTTTCACTTTTCACGATTTATCCAAAGAAGGAAAACAGATGTCTGAACAACAAAATTACGAGCCCAAGATTGTCGCCTTTTTGTGTAAGTGGTGTTCATCGGCGGGCAGCGATTTGGCTGGCGTTTCGCGTATCCAGTACCCGGCCAACGCGACTCCGATCACCGTCCCGTGCACGGGTGCCATATCGCCGATGTACATCTTGTCCGCATTCAACAAGGGGGCGGACGGTGTGTTGGTTTCTGGCTGCCATATCGGCGATTGCCACTACATCGAGGGCAACTATCTGGCACGGCGCAAGATGCATTTGATCATGCAACTGATCGAATTTATCGGTGTCGAGCCGAACCGGTTCCGCATGTCCTGGGTTTCGGCCGCCGAGGGCGCCAAGTTCGCCCAGGTCGTCACGAATTTCGTTGATGACCTCAAGCCGCTCGGGCCTCAAGACAAGCTGAAGAAGGCGGAACGCGCATGATCAACATACAGGACATCCGCGATACCGCGCGGGATATGCTCACGAAAGGCGAAGTCCGCACCGTCATCGGCTATCGGCGTGGCTCTCGCGGTATGCTCGCCGAACCGGTTTTTATCACCGACCCCGCGCAAGCCGACGATCTGGTGTGGGATCCGACTTGTTTCCACAACCTGTCTTTGTATCTGGTACATGACCGCAAATTTTTGACGCATATCCGCCAGAACCCGGGCATCCCCGTCGCCATTGTCGCTAAGGGTTGCGATGCGCGTTCGATCGTCGTGCTGTTGCAGGAGCACTATTTCAAGCGCGAGGATATCTACATCATCGGCGTGTCCTGCGAAGGCACCGGGGTGGTGGATGAGCGCAAGCTGTCATCCCACCTGAACGGATTCCAGGCTTCAAACGCCGCTTTCGACGGCGACGATTTCGTGTTCACCACCGCAGAAGGCGAAAAGCGTTTACCGGCTCGCGAGGTGATGGCTGACCGTTGTTTGGAATGCCGCGTACCTTTCCCCAAGGAACACAACGTGGTGTTCGGCGAGGACAAGACGGGCCGACAACTGGAAGCGCCGTTTGCCGCGCTGACACGTTTTGAAGCGCAGGGAACCGCCGAGCGTTGGAGCTTCTGGCAGAATCATTTCGACCGTTGCATCCGTTGCTTTGCGTGCCGTTCGGTGTGCCCGATGTGTTATTGCGAAGAGTGCGTGGTGGACAGCATTACCTTCCCGGTAACCACAGAAACCACGGCGGAAGACAAAGCCAACCGCATCCGCTGGATCGAGCGTTCGGCGACGCGTTCCGAAAATATTACTTATCTCATGACACGCGCCATGCATCTGGCCGGTCGTTGCACCGATTGCGGCGAATGCGAGCGCGCTTGTCCGGTCAACGTTCCGATCAGGCTGCTCAACAACAAAATGGAGCGGGAAGCGCGCGAACAGTTTGGCTTCGAACCCGGAGCAAGCATCGGAGGGCCATCACTGGTGGCCTCCTTCCTCGATAACGATCCCGGCGATTTCATTAGGTAACGGCATGGAAAAGATTTTAGACAAAAAGCAGATTGACGACTGGATCAAATCGCTAGCGGACTGGGATGTTCATACGCCGACACTGCAAGATGGTATCTGGACCTATCAGCCAGTCAGCGGCGCAGCCCGGCTCGACCACCCCAACACCAACCAATCGCCCAAGGGATTCGCTTTTCCCCAACGCGAGATATTTTTCTCGTTCGAACAGATCAAGGGCGAGCCGCCGCGCCTGACGCAGATACTGCCGAAAGAGCAGCGCCATGCCGTGTTCGGTGTGCGCCCCTGCGATGGCCGCGGAGTACCGCGCATGGATAAGGTATTCACCGATCATGTTGAAGATCCTTATTACAATGCGCGCCGCAAGAACGTAGCCTATGTGGGGTTGGCCTGCAACAAGCCGCCCAGCCCGAACTGTTTCTGCCTGTCGGTTGGCGGCTCACCGGTTTCCACTGACGGCCTCGACATCCAGATGACCGATATGGGCGACCGCTACTTCGTAAAAGCAATCACCGAAACGGGCAAGGCGATGATGGCGGCTGGCGGGAAACTGTTTGCCGAACCGGCGGCAGCCGACCAGAAGCAAGTGAAGCAGGTACATGCCGACGCGGTGGCTCATCCGCAGCGCAAGATCAATGACCCGGACGGCGCACCGGCCAAGTTGAAGGCAAACTTCGATTCGCCGCTGTGGCAGGAAATGGCGCAGGCCTGCATTGGCTGCGGCATCTGCACTTTCCTGTGCCCGACCTGCCACTGTTTTGATATTAATGACGAAGTGCAAAGCAAGGCTCCCATGAAGGGGCAGCGGGTACGCACCTGGGATAATTGCCAGTTCCCCGATTTCACCATGCACTCGTCCGGCCACAACCCGCGCGAGGGCACCGGTGCCCGGCTGCGTCAGCGGGTAAACCACAAATTCCAATATTTCCACGAAAACTTCGGGATGCACCAATGCACCGGTTGCGGCCGCTGCATCAGCGGATGCCCGGTAGGGATCGATATTGTCACCGTCGTTAATAAGGTAACCGAACATGCCGGATAACATTTATCTTCCGCAATTGGCCAGGGTCGTCTCCATCAAAGAAGAGGTGGCTGGCGAGCGTTCCATTAAAACTTTCCGCGTCGAGGCTGTGGATGGCAAACTCTTCGATCACGAGTGCGGCCAATGCGCGATGCTTTCTATCTTCGGCCGCGGCGAATCGATGATTTCGATTGCTTCATCGCCGCTGATCAAAGAGTACAAACAGTTCAGCATCATGCGCGTGGGGCGGGTCAGCTCCGCTTTCCATGAATTGGAGGTAGGCGATGTCATCGGCCTCCGAGGCCCCTACGGCAACAGCTTTCCGGTCGACGACTGGCGCGGCAAGAATCTGTATTTCATCGGTGGCGGCTGCGGCCTGGCACCGATCTGGCCGGTGATCACCACCGCAGTGGCGCAGCGCGCCAACTTCAAGAACATCACCGTGTTCTATGGTGGGCGCACCTCGCGCGACATCATGTACCGGACAGAACTCGAGAAGTTGCGCGACTCTGTCGATGTTCATCTGTCTATAGACAAGGCGGAGGATGGGTGGGACGGCTATTGCGGTTTCGTTCCGGCAGCCGTGATGGACCAGAATCCTGTCCCCGATAACGCCATCGCGATTACTTGCGGCCCGCCGATCATGATTAAATTTGTGATCCAAAACCTGAACAAGCTCGGATTCAAGGACGAACAGATCTACACGACCATCGAGAACAAGATGAAATGCGGCTTGGGTAAATGCGGCCGCTGCAACGTGGGCAAGGATTATGTATGCGTCATGGGCCCGGTTTACTCATGGGCAGTCCTGAAGAATCTGCCGGAAGAATACTAAACCAGTCGTTAGACGTTAGTCGTTAGTTAAACCAAAACCCGCGTAGCGGACATAGCCAACTAACGACTAGCGACTAACGACTAAAAACTGATTGATAATAAAAGAGGTAAGGTAACTATGAACATCAGTGGAATGCTCCATGGGGCAGGGCTGCTCAAAATTGTTGATTTCCCGGCTTCTGAAGTGCTCGGACCGGAAGCCAGTGAACACGAAATTCACAACCTGATCGAACGTTGCGGCTCGGTATTCGTCAAGCCAATTTTTAAGGGTGGTATCGGCAAAAAAGGCAAGTCCGGCCTGATCGGGCGCGCCAGCGACCTGAAATCGGCGCTGGCAGAGAAAGAACGTTTGTACTTTGCCGAATATAAAGTCGGCAATGTTATGTACAAGTCGCGTGGAGTGACTTTCGAGGGCGCGGTTCCGGCCAAACATGAAATTTACTTTTCGATTACCGATTCGACCCGCTACCGCGCGCCGGTCATGACGCTCACCCATCACGGCGGCATGGACATCGAGGAGCTGGACAAGACCCAGATCATCGAGGTTCCGTTCGACCCGTTGACCGGGCTTAAGTCTTTCATCGTTTCCAATGCGCTATCTGATCTGGGCGCACCCAAAGAAATCGTGTCGCCGCTGGTACAGCATCTGCCGAAGCTGTGGGATCTGTATCACCATTACGGCATGTCGACGATGGAACTCAACCCGATCCGCATGATGGAAGGTAAATCCGGCTCCCTGATACCGGTGGCTTGCGATTTCAAGTGTGGTTTTGACCGCGATGATCCGCGCATGAACCGCCTGAATCTGCCCGATGATCTTTTCGTGACCGAAGCCAACGACTTTGAACAGGAAATCAACGAGCTGCGTACTTATCAGGGGCAGAGCGATGTTTATGTGATCAACGATAAGGGTACCATTCTGGCCCCCACCTTCGGCGGCGGCGCGAATTCGCTGGTCACCGAAGTGCTGGGCAACGATGCGATCATCTCTTCCGACTTCGGCGGCAACCCGCCTTACGAGAAGATGTACGAAGTGATGCGCATCAGCTTGAAGTATTACCTCAAGCAGACCAATGTGCTGTTCATCATCGGCGGCAAGGCCAACAACACCGACATCTTCGTCACGTTTCGGGCGATGGCCGATGCGCTGCGCGATTACTTCAGCGAACATGGCCCCACGCCGATATATGTCGTGATCGGGCGCGGCGGCCCCAATGTGATACGCGGCATGGGCGCATTCAAGGACGTGCTTGACGCATTGCGGATACCTTACAAAATCTTCGGCTTCGACTCGGCGATGACTGACGTGGTGAATTATGCCCAGGAAGCGGATCGCTGGATGAAGAGCGGCGGACGCGCCGAAGTGGCGAAGCTGCTGGGCTTGCCAGCGGGCGCGTAAACATCAGCTTGTTGTCCGTAGCCTGTAGCTTGTAGCCGGTAGCCAACCCGGTTTTGCTACAAGCTACCAGCTACAAGCCAAGAATTTGAAATTAAGCAAAGGTGACAAGCAATGAGAAACCCTGGTATCGAGAATTTTGAATATTTTGTCGGCATCCGCTCTCTGGCCGATATAGCGACCCGCGAGGATCGTATCTGCGTACTGAACATCACGGGGAATGAATCGCGTGCAGTGACTCCGGTCAGCCACGCATACTCCGGTGGTAATGTGGTGTTCGGCACTTCTCCTGGCCGCCGCGGCCAAGTCGTTGAGACACCTGCCGGCAACATCCCCGTATACAACAACGTGCGTGAAGGCATGGAAGCCGGGCACAAATTCAACGTCGGTGTCGTCTATCTGCCGCCTTCCGCTGTGCGTGATGGTGTCGCCGAACTGATTCGGATCAATCCCGATGTCAAAAAAGTCATCATCCTCACCGAAAAGGTATCGGTGCATGATTCCCGCGAAATACGCGCGCTCGGCCAGCAGCGCGGCGTGGATATTTTTGGCGCCAACTGTCTGGGCGTGGCGGATTCCTGGAATAACGTGCGTATCGGCGGCGCGTTGGGCGGCGACAACCCTGCGGAAACTTTGCGCAAAGGCTCAATTGCTATTTATTCGAACTCCGGCAATTTCACCACCACTATCGCCAATTATTTGTCGATTGGCGGATGGGGGACGACGACGTTGATCTCCAGCGGCAAGGATGTTTACATCAATTACGCTACCCCGGAGTTCGCCTTCGCCATGGCCAATGATTCCCGCACCAAGGCGGCGGTGATGTATTCCGAACCGGGCGGTTATTACGAGCAGGATGTTACCTTTGAAAAGCCGGTGGTGGCCTGCGTGGTTGGCCGCTGGAAAGCGAACCTGACACGGGCTGTCGGCCACGCCGGAGCCATTGCCGGGTCGGGTGACGATGCGCGCGCCAAAGAAAAATGGTTTATGGATAAATTCGGGGTAACCGACCTGTTTACCCCGGAAAACCCGGTGTGTTCGAAGAAAGGCGCGGTTGTCACCAACATCTCGCACATCCCGCTGGCGCTGACCGCGGTAATGAAACTGAACGGTGTGGAGCAAGACTTTCCGTCGGAAGGCAATCTGGAACTGAAGCCATGGTTCGGCGACGACCAGGGCTTGAAGCTTCCGGCCGTGTTGAGCATTCCCGTGGTCAAGGCGATGTCGCCTTACGACGAACAAATCACCGAACTGCTCAAGCATGTGGGCGCGATTTTCCCGCGCCAGTCGATGAAAGACTGCTCGGGAAGCTCGGTGATGGACCCGAAAAGCCAAGTCACCAAGGTCAACAACATATCCATTCTGGACACCGCCAAGCAGCCGCTGGAATCCAATCTGTGCATGGCGCTGGTGCGCGAGCTCAACGATGACAACGATAACGCCCTGTTCAATCTGGCCGTCGCAGCGCGGGTCAATTTGCACGGAGAAGCCATGCTGGCTACCGCTGATGCGGCGCGCGAAGCAGGTAACGCCCCCAACACGGCGATCAGCGCGGCAGTCGCACTGCTTGGCCCGAAACGCGTCGATGGCGCGCGGCAGGCCGCCGATACACTGGTTGAATTGTTTGCGCACTCCGGTTTGATGACTGGCGATGATGAGCAGGCCAAAATCACACCGGCCACGGCCAGTCAGGAACAACTTGCAACGCTGCTGGGCAAATCGCCTGACACGCAAGCTGAAGCGATGCTCAAGGCTTTCGATCAGCGTAAATGCAAGTCGGCCTTCGTGCGTTACTTGCGTTCGCTGAACGGCCATCCAACCGCAGACGCGGTCGCCGCCGCACTGACCACGACCATCGCCTGGGAACCGCTGATCCGCAAGCGTATCTCCAAACTGACCGTGCGCAATATGCCTTGGTATGCGCACTTGTTTTCGGCCATCATCGGCGCAGCGGCCGAGGGCAAACACCACCAGCCCGGCAAGTTCTGCGGAGTCGGCAACGAAGAAATGCTGGAATCCTGGACAGCTACCCAGTTGGCCTATCTATCTTTGCTGGGCGAGCGCCCGACAGAAGCGAGCTTGTTCCCGTTCCAGGTCATGCTGGGATTGATTATTTCCAACGGTGTCGGCACCATTTCGGCGCAGGGTTGCAAGGGCGCGGTATCAGCCGACGGCCCGGAATCGCCGGAGCGCGTGCAAATCAATAAGGGCATGATCGGCTTCCTGACACACACCGGTTTCGCGCATGGCGGCAACGGCTATGAGGGAATCCAGTTCCTGATCGAGAGCTTCAAGGGCACCCCGCTGGCCGATGCCAGTGCCGCCAGCCACGGCATTGACCTCAAAGCGATGGCAACGGAATTTGCGGTGGCATTCAACAAGGAAAAGAAATCCAGCAAAGCGCTCGGCATACCGGTACGCAGCATCCCCGGTGTCAACCATCCGGTGTTCAAAGGGCATCCGGTCAACCATGATCCGCGCGAGGTTTACATCGCGGATCTGTTCGCCGAACGCGGTGAGAAAAATATTTTCCACGACTATTATCGGACACTGGTGCAAGCTTTGTACGACAACGGTGTCACCGCGAACGTGTTCTGCGTGAACATTGATGCCATCATCGCCGCAATGTTGCTGAAGCTCCTGTGGTCGCGCTACCGCAAGGGCGAGTTCAGCGAAAGCTCGATGGAAATGGCGGCGTTCACCGCCTTCCTGTTTGGCCGGATGGCAGGATGCGCGGGCGAGATCGACGACCACATCAACCGTGGGCGCAACATGGACACCCGCACCCCGGCTTCGCAGTGCAGCCACGTCTCGTAGTTGCGCGGGATAGGTTCAGCCCATCCTGCGCATGGGCGTGACGGCTCGTTCGGAATTTCAGTCGGTTAAACGTAAAGGTGAAATGCAATGCGCTTGATAAAATTACTCGTTATGTGTTTGCTTGTTGTAAGCGGTAGTGCGATGGCCATTGATCCTACTGACGAAGACGTGAGTTATATGCCGAACATGATCGAGCCGGGCTACGGGTACAACGAGGCGGCTTACAATAACTGCATTTTGAAAAAAAGCAAAAAGTCGCAAACCCAAGAAGTGCCGCCTGAAATACTGGAAGCTTGCCGCATCAAGGCAACCCCAAAGAAATGCCGCACTGTGTCGTACATGTTGCCAGATAACACTAATGCCAAGTCGCCACAGCAAATTTGCGCGGAAGCGTGCGAATCTGCGGGGTCGAGTAAAAGAGGTGATTGTTCATTGAACTAGCACACTATAGGGTGAGTGGCAGCCGGTCTGGAAAGAGATTGGCAATTGTCTTGGAGCTTAAATGGAACACCGGGCAAGGAGCTTTGCCGTGAAAAGATATACTCATGCTCTATTGGCGCTAGCTTCGCTGGCTTTGTCCATAGCCGTGCAGGCCGAAACGGTGAGTTTTGACGCGGACGAATCCGGTATGCTCCCGGTTGGCTGGAATTCCGGTGTTACGGGGCGAGGCAATTCGAGATGGATCGTTGATGCGGACGCGACCGCTCCCAGCAAACCGCATGTTCTCAAACAATCTGGTATCGGCTCGCTGTTATGGTGCGTCAGAAATAATGTTTCGATTGCCGATGGGGCGGTGTCGGTCAGATTCAAGCCGGTTTCCGGAAAACAAGATCAGGCGGGCGGTATCGTATGGCGCTGGAAAGATGGTGATAATTACTACGTTGCGCGAGCCAATGCTCTAGAAAATAACGTGGCGCTTTATTACACCGAAAAAGGCAAACGCATAACATTGAAATATGTCGATGCCCCCGTTGCAGGCAACATATGGCATGAGCTTCAGGTAATTTTTCAGGGCAAGCAGATTAAAGTTATTTTGGATGGCCGCAGCTATATTGAATATGAGGACGAACATATCATCGGCCCCGGTGCCGTGGGTGTTTGGACGAAGGCCGACAGCGTTACTGTATTCGATGATTTTACTTATGATGCCAGAAACTGATTTCGCCATAAGGCGCATCGGCTTCCATAGGAATGAAAAATGGGGTTTGAATTATGAAACTGGCCACGACTCATTAGGCCGCTAATTTTTTAATGCGGCTGTTTGGAGTGGAACGTGAGACGGGTGGAGCATATTGCGGAGCCCGATCATCAAAGTTCATCAATCTCCGATAAACCGCGCTGCTTTGCCCGTCCTGTGACGACTGATTTTTATTTGACACGATAATTTTGGAGAGACTTATGACCGCATTAAACGTTGCACAAAAAATCCTGCTGGCCAACGCGGCCGGAGGGTTGAAGCAGCTTCCCGAACCGGGCAAGCCGCTGGAAATCCAGTTCACCCACACCCTGTATCAGGATGCCACCGGCACCGCTGCCGCGCTGGCTTTCGAGAAGATGGGCGTGGATCGGGTGAAGACCACTTCTGTTATCGTGGTGGATCACAAAACCCTGCAAGTCGGTTACATCGACGGCGATGACCACCGTTACCTCGAGACCTTCAGCAAGAAATACGGCTGCTGGTTCTCGCGCGGCGGCCTCGGCATTTGCCACAGCGTGTTCCTCGAGGACTTCGCGACCCCCGGCAAGTCGGTGATCGGCTCCGATTCGCACACCACCAATGCAGGCGGTATGGGTATGCTGGCATTGGGTGCGGGCGGTACGGATGTGAGCTTCGCGATGGCCGGCACTTCCTACAAGATATCCATGCCGAATGTGGTGCAGGTGAACCTCACCGGCGCGCTGCATCCGGGCGTGCTCGCCAAGGACGTGA
>CAZMWC010000025.1:0-14288 GCA_964569805.1 uncultured Gallionella sp. | reverse complement strand
TTCTGCTGGAGCAGACCATCGGGCGCGGCTTGCGGTTGATGTGGCGCGATGAAGAGTATGCAGACCTCAAACGCGAGAACCGCGAGTGTATCAATACCGGGCTGGAGCCGGGCAGCCTGATCGACATTCTTTCCATCGTTGAGCATCCGGCCTTCCAGTCGTTTTACGATGAACTGATGGCAGAAGGATTGGCCGGTGTGACTACCGAGGAGATGGATAGCACCAGCAGCACCGGCGATGTGATTGCGGTGGAATTGCGCGATGGCTTTGAGCAATACGATTTCGCGATTCCGTTCATCCTGCGCGAGGTGGAGTCTTTTCTGGAACACCATGCGCTGGACTTGATGGCACTGCCCGCTTTTACCGCGATGACGCTGGATCAACTCACCGCGTTGCTCGGCAAGGGCGACACCTTTGTTTCGCAGGATTTGCAGAGCAGCACGCTGTTTGGCGATTACCGCGTGGAGGGCGCGGTGATGAATGTCAGCGGCTATAACGATTTTCTGGCACGGCTGACACGCCGTATCAGCCAGGCATTGAGCCAGCCGCTGCCCAAAGGCAACAAGATCGCCACGCATCTGGCGAATCCGTATTTGCAGACCAATACCGCCGAGTTGACCGGCTGGCTGGATGGCTACATCCGAGGTTATCTGTTCGGCGCGCCATTCAATCCGATGGAGGGAGAGAATTGGCGTGTGCTGTTGTTGCAGCCGGTGATCGACCACATCAGCAAGGTGTTTGCCGTGGCGTTGATTGAATCGGAACATCAGGACATGGTGGGCGCAACCGAGGTGCGCTATCGCAACTTGTCAGAAGTCCCGAAGCTGATGATGCGCGAAAGCAACTCGCTGCCGGTCGTCAAATGTATCTACGGGCGGTTGCCATTCCCCGCCCGTAATGGTGGGTTGGAACATGCGTTCATCGAATGGGCGCAGGCGGATACGCAAGTACACGCTTTCTGCAAGGTGAGCGAAACTCGCCATGATTTCGTGCGCCTGCGCTACGTGAAGGAGGACGGCTTGCCCGCGTTTTACTCGCCCGACTTTCTGGTGCGCACCGAGCAGGGAGTTTATCTGGTGGAGACCAAGGCTCAAGGGCAAGTAACCACACCAAACGTACAGCGCAAACTGAAAGCGGCTGTGGCGTGGTGTGATCGCATCAACGGGCTGGACGGAAAACAGCGTGGTGATCTGCCCTGGCATTACGTGTTGCTGGGTGAGAGCTTGTTCCATGACTGGCGCAGCAAAGGGGCGCGGCTGGGCGAACTGCTCAACTTCGCCAGAGCCCGTCCGCTGGCAGATGCATCGGCACAGGGGCGGTTGTTGTAATTCTACATTCCTCTGTTGGCGAAGAGTTGTCAGGTATTTCAGCGGGTTATGCCGCTTCTGTAGGTGCGAATTCATTCGCACATAACTTGTTGAGCGTGCGAATGAATTCGCACCTACCAACCACTCAATTGAGGGTTTTAGGGTAATTAACTTTTGAGTGTCACCAACATCTTCTCCAGCCGTTTTACCGACACAATCACCGGTGTTTTCAATTCCTGCGCAAACAGCGACACGCGCAGCTCCTGCAACAGCCAGGAGAGCTCATCGATGCGCGGGTTGGCATTGCCATGTTGCGCCTGGCGTAATTTCTGCCATGCCTGGACCAGCGGCTGCATCTGGCTCATGCATTGCGCGTCGCGCGCCGGGTTGCTGCGCAGTTTTTCGATGCGCAGGTTGATCGCCTTGAGATAACGCGGCACATGCTGCAGGCGCTCGTACGGGGTATCGGCAATGAAGCGTTTATGCAGCAGCCATTCCAGTTGCGCGCGCACATCCTGGTTGGCCTGGTTGTGCGTTTTTAACTGGGGCAGGTTTTTCTGCACCAGCTGATATTCGGTGAGCACATTGCCGGCCAGCCGCGCGATTTCCTGCGCGACCAGCAGCAGGCGGTTTTTCGCTTCTTTGCCGCGCACGGCGAATTCTGCTTCGTTTGTGGGTAAGGGATCGTTCAGGCAACAACGCTCGAAGGTCATCGCCAGTATCTGCTGCTGCAGTTCCTGCTGCGTGCCAAACGGCATGAATAACATGCCCAGCCGCTGCGCATCGGGCAGGCTCTTCTCCAGGTTTTTCACCTGCTCTTTCAGCGACAACATGAACAGGCGGCGCAGTCCGCCGCGATGCGCGGCTTGTGCGGCATCGCGGATATCGAAGGCACGCAGCACCACCGCATCGCCGTCGTCCACCAGCGCGTTGAATAGCGTCACGGTTTGTCCGGCGCGCCGCACCTCGCAAGTTTCGGTAAAGCCGCCAAAGCTCCATGAGGTATAGAGCTGTTCTCCTGCCCCTTCCGCCACCCCCTCCCCAACCCCTCCCCCGGGGGGAGAGGGGCTAAACCCGCGCGCTCTGCCAGACGGCTCCCTCTCCCCCCGGGGGAGGGTTGGGGAGGGGGTGGCCCACTCGCCATGCAACTGCGCAAAATTGTGCGACATGCCGAGTTGCCGCCCGTGTTCGTCCAGCACACGAAAATTCATCAGCAGGTGCTGCGGTAGCTGTTCGAGGCGGAACGCATCCAGCGGCACGTCGAGCTGTTTTTGTTCGCGGATATAACGTGCCAACGCCGGCAATAACGGCATGTTCGAGGCGGGTACCTCACGGCAAAACGCCGCCGCGAATTCGGGCACCGGCACCAGATTGCGGCGCAACTTCTGTGGCAGTGTCTTGATCAGTTGCGCCACTTTTTCCGCTAACAAGCCCGGAATCAGCCACTCGCAGCGTGCCGCACTCACTTGGTTGATGAGCGCCAGCGGCACGGTGAGGGTGATGCCGTCATCCTGCTTGCCCGGTGAAAAGTTATAGCTCAAGGCAAAGCTGATATTGTCGATTTTTAGCTGTGGCGGAAACTGGTCGGTGGTGATGCCCGCCGCCTCGTGGCGCATCAGATCGTCTTTTTTCAGATAAAGCAGCTTCGGCTGATCGTGCTCCGCTTCCTTGCGCCAATGTTCGAAGGCCGCGCCGTTATGGATGTGCTGCCCGGAGAGCGTGTTGGGAATGCGGCTGTCGTAGAAGGCGAAGATTAACTCGTCGTCCACCAACACATCGGGGCGGCGTGCCTTGTGCTCCAAGGCTTCAATGTTGGCGATCAGCTTCTGGTTGTGCGCGAAGAACGGCGCGCGCGTGTCGAACTCGCCTTCCACCAGAGCCTGGCGGATGAACACTTCGCGCGATTCGGCCGGATTCATCGGCCCGTAATGCACGCGCTTCTTCGGATTCAGCAGCAAGCCGTGCAGCGTGCTGCGTTCGTAGGCGGTGACTTGCGCGGCTTTCTTTTCCCAATGCGGCTCATAATAATGCCGCTTGATCAGATGCGCGCCGACTTCCTCCAGCCACTCCGGCTCGATGCGCGCCACACAGCGCGCATACAGGCGATGCGTCTCGACCAGCTCGCCCGCCATCACCCACTTACTGCCTTTTTTTGCCAGTACCGAATTGGGCGCGATAAAGAATTTGATGCCGCGCGCGCCCAGATACTCGTTGCTTTCCACGCTCTTCATGCCGATGTTGCCGAGCAAGCCGCACAGCAAGGCTTTGTGGATTTGTTCATAGGTCGCGGGTTGCTCGTTGCCGCGCATCCCCATCTCCGCGACCTGCGCGTGCAACTGCTGGTGCAGCTCGCGCCACTCGCGCAGGCGCAGCGGCGACAGGAAATTCTTGCGGCATTCTTCCGCCAGCAGGCGGTTGGATTTTTTATGCGCCACCGCCTGCTCGAACCACGCCCATATTTTCAGGTAAGACAGAAAATCAGAACGCTCGTCGGCGAAACGTTTGTGCGCGGCATCAGCAGCCTCCTGCCTGTCCAGCGGCCGTTCGCGCGGGTCTTGCACCGACATTGCGCTGGCGATGATGAGTATTTCTGTCAGGCAGTAATACTGCCGCCCGGCCAGCAGCAGGCGCGCGATCTTGGGATCGAGCGGCAGTCTCGCCAGCTCGTGTCCGAGTTTGGTGAGTTGGCGCGCCTCATCTATGGCACCCAATTCAGCCAACAACTGATAACCGTCCGCAATCATGCGCGGCGTGGGCGGCTCAATAAACGGGAACTCGGCAATTTCCCCAAGCTCCAGCGCGCTCATGCGCAGGATCACGGTGGCCAGCGACACGCGAAATATTTCCGGGTCGGTGAATTCATTACGCTGTAGAAAATCTGCTTCATCGTACAGCCTGATGCACACGCCGCTCATCACGCGCCCGCAACGTCCGGCGCGCTGGTTGGCGGCGGCGCGCGAAATTTTCTCGATGTGCAATTGTTCGACCTTTTGCCGGATGCTGTAGCGGTTCACCCGCGCCAGCCCGCAGTCGATCACATAGCCGATATTGGGTACGGTCAGCGAGGTTTCCGCGACGTTGGTCGCCAGCACCACGCGCCGTTGTCCGCCGGTCTTGAATACTTTGTCCTGTTCCGCTGCCGACAGCCGCGCGAATAGCGGCAGCACTTCAATGCCTTTTGGATGATGCTTGCGCAACACTTCAGCCGTATCGCGTATCTCGCGCTCGCCCGGCAGAAACACCAGCACGTCGCCGCGCAACCCTCCGGCAGCCAGTTCGTCCAGCGCAGAGCTCACCGCCTGTGGCACATCCTGCGCTTCGCCTTCGTCACTGACTTGCAACGGGCGGTAGCGCGTCTCGACCGGATAACTGCGCCCCGATACTTCCATCACCACAGCACCGAAGTGTTTGGCGAAACGATCCGCATCCAGCGTGGCGGAAGTGATGATGAGCTTGAGATCGGGGCGGCGCGGCAGCAGCCGTTTGAGGTAACCCAACAGAAAATCGATGTTGAGGCTGCGCTCGTGGGCCTCGTCGAGAATGATAGTGTCGTAATTTTTCAGCAGCGGATCGCTATGAATTTCAGCGAGCAGGATGCCGTCGGTCATCAGCTTGATGCTGGTGTCGGGCGATACCTTGTCGTGGAAGCGCACCTTGTAGCCGACCGCGCCGCCCAGCTCGGTTTTTAATTCGGCTGCGATGCGTGTCGCTACCGAGCGTGCCGCCACGCGGCGCGGCTGGGTGTGGCCGATGCAACCCAATACACCGCGCCCGAGCGTCAAACAGATCTTCGGTAGTTGTGTGGTCTTGCCCGATCCGGTCTCGCCGCACACGATGAGCACCTGATTATCGGCAATGGCGCGCGCCAAATCATCGCGTTTGCCCACCACCGGCAGATCAGCGGGGAATTCGATTGCAACGAGCGAATCAAGCCTTGCCTTGCGGCGCAAGGCGCTGGCTGGCAATACGGCAGTCACGTCAAAAAATCCTCACAAAATGAAAAAGGGATTGGTATTCGCCCCATTCTTAAGCCGGGCGAGCCGGAACCAATGTAGGAGCGCAATTTATTGCGCGAAGGAGGTACCTATACATAGCGACAGAAATCGTAGCGAGCGGCTTTGGGGTGGGGGAGGCCGGAGCGCAGTGCCCGGAGCATACACAGCAGTATGTGAGGAGCGCGAGCACCGCCCGACCTCACCCCGGAGTCGCGCAGTAGATTTATGTCGCTATGTATAAAAACCATCGCGCAATAAATTACGCTCCTACAAACCCCCAAAACTCTTGTCACGCTTTGACATTATTTGGCTGGTGCAGGGTGGCGTTTGCCGCCGCCTGCGCTACGGCCTGGTCGTGAATCAATTGCCTGATGAGGGGCTGCTGTCCATCGCTGTTCCCCCATTGTTCGAAGTACACCAAATCTTCAATTGGCAGGCGTGGCAGCCAACCGGCGGTTTCGAGCTCCGGTTTGGCATAAAAGTGGCTGACATAACCAACGCAAAGATAGGCAATCGGTGTGATGCTCTTGGGAATGCCAAGAGCCGCTTGCAGTTTGGCCTGGTTGAAAATGCTCACCCAGCCTACGCCCAAGCC
Source organism: uncultured Gallionella sp. (assembly GCA_964569805.1). Classification (GTDB taxonomy): domain Bacteria; phylum Pseudomonadota; class Gammaproteobacteria; order Burkholderiales; family Gallionellaceae; genus Gallionella. Next base: position 8,391 of record CAZMWC010000025.1, on the reverse strand, counting down.
CTCGGTGCGTGCTGCCAGCCAGAGGTTTTGTACGGCACAGACGCTGCTGTATAAATCCATGGTTTTCATGTGGGTGCGGCCCACTACTACCGGGCCGGTGCGTTCGCGGTCGCAGGTGATACAGATACCGACGGGTGATTCCAGAATGCCTTCGAGCTTGAGCGTTTTGTAGGTGGCACGCTTGTCGTCTTCGAACATTTCCGCCGCTTCGGCATGTGCGTCGGCAAAGGCGGCATGAATCTTGTGCTTGATCTCGTCCGATCGCACCACCAAAAAATTCCACGGCTGCATGAAACCGACAGAAGGCGCGTAATGGGCGGCGGTGATGATGCGGCTCAACACCTCGTCCGGCACGGGCTTGGGCAGGAACTGGCCGCGTACGTCGCGGCGCGAAAAAATGGCTTGATAGATGGCCTCGCGCGCTTCGGCGGTAAAGGCGTGGATGTCCTGATTGGCTTGCTCTGCTTTCATTGCTATTTCCCTTTGCGGCTGGCACCTGAAGGGGCGCAATGATCCGCGAGAGTATCCGCATTGTCAAAAGGGTGTGATTCAAACTGATGTGGCGTAGGGGCAATTCACGAATTGCCCGGGCGATTCGTGAATCGCCCCTACACAATACGCATCCCATTGTTGGTTGGCGCGATTGATGCCACATCAGTTTGAATCGCACCCTTGCCAAAACCGAGTGGCACCACATTTTTAATATCCGCGTATACTACGCACCGCATTAAGGTGCCGGATGACGCAAATCATCCGGTTAAACGGGAAACAGGTGAAATACCTGTGCTGCCCCCGCAACGGTAAGCAAGTGTGGACGTGTCAATATGCCACTGTGAGCAATCATGGGAAGGCGATGCGTTTTGTCTTGTGAGCCCGTATATCGGCCTTGAGTGCAGGAATCTCCCATAGAAATCCTGGGCGATTCCACAGGTCGGGAAATGCAGCGGGCGGCGCATGGACGGCAGAATGGCCAGCCATGCCGGTTAGCCGCACTCCCTTCCAGTTTTGTCCGCATCATTTCCTGTGTTTAAACATTCCAACGGGGACGTTTGGGATTTTTTCAGGAAAACCTTCAATGAAACAGCAGAAACTTCTTGCCGCCATTTTGTGCGCGGCTACTCCTTTGACTTATGCAACACCCGATACGCTGGGCGAAATCGTGGTGACGGCCACGCGCACCGCGCAATCCGCCGATGCGACGCTGGCTTCCGTTACCGTCATCACCCGTCAGGATATTGAACGCCTGCAAGCGCAATCACTGCCAGATGTGTTGCGCGGTGCGGCGGGATTGACCATCAGCAATAGCGGCGGAGCGGGCAAGGCGACTTCGGTGTATTTGCGCGGCACCAATGCCGACCACGTATTGGTGCTGGTGGACGGCATCAAGGTCGGCTCGGCGACGGACGGCAAGGCATCGTTTCAGGATATTCCCGTGGCGCAAATTGAGCGCATCGAGATCGTGCGCGGCCCGCGTACCAGCCTGTACGGTTCGGAAGCGATCGGTGGCGTGATCCAGATTTTCACCCGCAAGGGCGGCGGCGTGTTGGCCCCATCGTTTAGCGCGACAGTGGGGAAATATGGCACGGCCAATAGTACGTTCGGTTTGAGCGGTGGCGGGGAGCAGGGCTGGTTCAATGCCAAACTCAACCAACAAGATATTACCGGCTTCAATGCCTGCAACGGCAAGCCCGCTCCCGGCGCTGCCGGTTGCCGCGTGGCCGAGCCGGATAAGGATGGTTATCGCAATTTGTCGTTGGGACTGCGCGGCGGCTACCGCTTCGACAATGGCTTGACAACCGATTTCAATGCGCTTCAAACCAGCAGCTTCAGCAAGTCGGATGGCAGCAGCTCCGCCGGGAATGAAACCAAGGCGGCACAGCAGGTATTCGGCGGCAGCGCGTATTTCGCCGTCGCCGAACAATGGGATGTGACACTGCGCGGCGGGCGCAGCCAGGATAATTCCGATATATTTTTTAACGGCTTGCATATTGACCGCTTCAACACGCAGCGCGACAGCCTGACCTGGCAAAATGATTTTGCATTGGGTGCCGATCAGTTATTTACCGCCGGTCTGGACTATCAGCAGGATCGTATCGAAAGCCGCCTTATTTATACGCAAATCGCGCGCAGCAACCGCGCGCTGTTCGGGCAATATCAGGGCGACTTTGGCGCACATAGCCTGCAGGCCAGCGTGCGACACGATGATAACCAGCAGTTTGGCGGGCACAATACCGCCGGCTTGGGCTATGGTTATGCGGTCAACGATACGCTGCGCTTGACGGCTTCCTATGGCACGGCGTTCAAGGCTCCCACTTTCAATCAGCTGTATTACCCGGGGTTCGGTACGGCAACGCTGCGCCCGGAATTATCACGCAGCCTGGAGGCCGGTGTGGCGGGGCATGGCGCAGTCGGCAAGTGGTCGCTGAATGCGTATCAAACGGACATTACCGACTTGATTGGCTACGATGCCTTTTATTTGCCGGTCAATATCAATACGGCGCGCTTGACAGGCTTGGAAGGCCAACTGGAAACGCGGTTGGCAGATTGCGACATCAACGGCACGCTGACCCTGCAAGACCCGCGTCAGACCTCGGGCACGAATCAGGGCAAATTGCTGAACCGCCGCGCGACCGAAGCGATGCGCATCGAAGTGGCGCATGATTTTGGCGCATATCGTTTGGCTACTTCGTTGTATGCGGAAGGCCGTCGCTTCGATGATCTTGCCAATACCTCTACCAAGCGTCTGGGCGGCTATAGTTTGCTCGACGTGCGCGCCGAGTATCGCGTCGCGCCGGATTGGCTGGTGCAGGGGCGTGTCGACAATTTGCTGGACAAACAATACGAGACCGCGCAGTTCTACAACCAAGCGCGGCGCGGGGTATACTTCACGCTGAATTATCGACCCAAAAGTTGATCGGGCAGTCGCAGGTAAATTTTGAGTATCAATTTCCATAATCTTTAATTTGAGGAGCGCAACATGAAACTGTTATCACAACGTCCCGTGCTGATCGGTTTATCTTTGGTGGCCTTGATGGCGGCCACGCGTATGCATCATTTTGGCAGCGCGCTGCATTTGCCCGATGCCTCGCTGGCGGTATTCGTGCTGGCCGGATTTTTCATTGCCAGTCCGCTGTTATTTGCCGGCCTGTTGTTTGAAGCCGGTGCGTTGGATTATGTGGCGATCACCCACTTGGGCGTGAGCGATTTTTGTGTGACATCCGCCTACTGGTTTTTGATTCCGACCTATGCGGTATTGTGGTATGCGGGACGTTACTACGCGCGTATCCATCAACATGGCTTGCGCAGCCTTGGGGTGTTTTCCGGCATTTCCGTTGCCGCGTTGAGCGTGGCGTTCTTCATTTCCAATGGGGCGTTTTATTGGTTTTCAGGACGTTACACCAACACGAATGTAGCCGAATATTTTTCGCGCGCCGCCGAATACTATGCGCCCTATCTGACTGGTGGCCTTCTGTATCTGGCGTGTGCAGCCGCATTGTATGCGGTGTCGTCCACCCGTGTGCCGACCGCCGCCAAAGCCGAATAATGAGCGACAAGAACGCCGCGGACGAGCGGCACCGCACCCGCACGCAACGCCACAAGGGGGTTGTCGACGCAAAAATTGCCCGCGCCACCGAGAGCCGTGGCATCGTTCTGGTGCATACCGGCAACGGTAAGGGCAAGAGCAGTTCGGCGTTTGGCATGATTGCCCGCGCCCTCGGGCACAATATGCGCGTCGGCGTGGTGCAATTCATCAAAGGCGGCTGCGCTACCGGCGAAGAAACTTTTTTCCGGCGTTTCCCGGAAGTCGAGTATCACGTCATGGGCGAGGGCTTTACCTGGGAAACGCAGGATAAGCAACGCGACATCGCCTCGGCGCAAACCGCGTGGGATATGGCTTGCGGCATGTTGCGCAACCCGGATATCGCGCTGGTGGTGCTGGATGAAATCAATATCGCGCTGAAACTGCACTACCTGGAAGTCGAGCAAGTGCTGGAAGCTTTGCGCAACCGCCCGGCGATGCAGCATGTGGTATTGACCGGGCGCGCCGCGCCTGATGCGCTGATCGAATATGCCGACACCGTTACGGAAATGTGCCCGATCAAGCATGCATTTGATGCCGGGATACAGGCACAAAAAGGCATTGAGCTGTAATGCCTATGCATTATGCCAGGCACCCGTAGGAGCGGGCCATGCCCGCGAATAAGCAATTCGCGGGCATGGCCCGCTCCTACATTTTCCAGCCGACGTAGGTCGGGTTCCTGATTTAATAAATGCAGATATTGGAATTTTTTAATCATCTGACAATACCGCTGATGGTTCTGGCGGCGGTATTGCTCGACCGATTGCTGGGCGAACCGCGCCGTTTTCATCCGCTGGTGGGGTTCGGCAATCTGGCAGCGCAAATCGAGAAATTGTTTTACGGGCCAACGAATGCAACTTCTGCCGCGCATTATCTGCGCGGCATCGCGTCGGTGTGCGCGCTGCTGGTTCCGCCCGTGGCGCTCACGATAATACTCCAACAACAATCCGCAATTCTTGGCGCGCTGTTTTCTATCGTGCTGCTGTATTTCGCTATCGCGCCGCGCAGCCTGCGCGAACACGCCGAGCGCGTGACTGATGCTTTTTCCGCCGGAGGTTTGCCGGATGCGCGCCGCCAGGTGAGCTTGATGGTCAGCCGCGATACCAGCCAACTGGATGAATCCGGCGTGGCGCGCGCCACGGTTGAATCAGTGCTGGAAAACGGCAGCGATGCGGTGTTTGGCGCGCTGTTCTGGTTCGTCGTTGCGGGCGCGCCGGGCGTGCTGCTGTACCGCTTGAGCAATACGCTGGACGCGATGTGGGGCTACCGCAACGCGCGCTATCACTATTTCGGCTGGGCGGCGGCGCGGCTGGACGATGTGTTGAATTTCATTCCGGCGCGGCTCACCGCGCTCACCTACGCGTTGCTCGGCAACACGCGTGTTGCCTTGCATTGCTGGCGGCAACAGGCGCACGCCTGGGACAGCCCGAACGCCGGGCCGGTGATGGCGAGTGGCGCGGGCAGCCTGATGGTGACGCTGGGCGGCGCGGCAACCTACCACGGTGTGAGCGAGATACGCCCCGTGCTGGGTGAGGGCAGGGTGCCGCAAGTTTCCGACATCGCGCGCGCCATCACGCTGGTGCAGCGCGGCGTGTGGCTATGGGTTGCCATGTTGTTATTGATCGGATTGCTGCATGGCTGAACATGACCTGCTGGTGCATGGCGGACAAATCCGCGCCGCTGCAGCGCGATATGGCATTGCCGTTGAGGGCTGGCTGGATATATCCACCGGCATCAATCCCATTCCCTTCGTGCCGCCGGAAATCCCAATCGCGGCTTGGGCGCGTCTGCCGCAAGAGCAAGACGGGCTGGAGGACGCGGCAGCCCGTTATTACGGCACACACGATTTGTTGCCCGTTTCCGGCTCGCAGGCGGCGATACAACAGTTGCCGCGTTTGCGCGACCGTTGCCGTGTTGGGGTGCTGTATCCGGGTTATGCCGAACACGCCCATGCCTGGCGCAGCGCGGGGCATGAGGTAAAAGAATTGCGCGCGGATGAAATCACCGCACAGTTGGGTGATCTTGACGTGCTGGTGCTGATGCAGCCGAACAATCCTACCGGCGAATTATTTACCCACGCGCAACTGCAAGAATGGCGCATGCAACTGGCGGCGCGCGGCGGCTGGCTGGTGGTGGACGAGGCATTTATAGAGGCGAGCACGCAAACCAGTTTTGCGCTGCCGCAAATGCCGCAAGGGTTGATCGTGCTGCGTTCACTGGGAAAGTTTTTCGGGCTGGCCGGCGCGCGCGTCGGTTTCGTGCTGGCGCATACCGGATTGCTGGAGCGCCTGCGCGCGACGCTGGGGCCGTGGAGCGTGGCAGGACCCTCGCGTTATGTGGCGCAAGCCGCGCTGCTCGACAGCGATTGGCAGACGGCAACACGCGAACGCCTGCTGCGGGACGGGGCGCGCCTGGCGCAATTGTTGAGTGATGCAGGCTTGCCGCTAGTTGGCGGCTGCGGTTTGTTTCAGTGGGCGCTGACGGAACAGGCCGAGGCTATCCATCAGCAGTTGGCGCAACGGGGCATTTTCACCCGGTTGTTCTCACAACCGCGCAGCGTGCGTTTTGGCTTGCCCGGTAGCGCGTCGGAGTGGGGCAGGCTGGGCGCTGCGCTTAAACAAGTGAGTTAAAAATGATCGCAACCACACTGATGATCCAGGGTACCACTTCGGATGCGGGAAAAAGCACCGTAGTGGCGGGACTGTGCCGCGCGCTCAAGCGGCGCGGTGTGCGCGTGGTGCCGTTCAAGCCGCAGAACATGGCGCTGAACAGCGCGGTGACCGCAGACGGCGGCGAGATCGGGCGCGCGCAAGCGGTGCAGGCGCAGGCGGCCGGACTGGCCGCGCACACCGACATGAACCCGGTGCTGCTGAAACCAAACAGTGATACCGGCGCGCAAGTCATCATTCACGGGCGTGCCATCGGCAACATGGAAGCCGCGACTTATCACGATTACAAACGCGTGGCGCGCGAAGCAGTGCTCGCCTCGCACCAGCGGCTGGCGACGCAATATCAGATGATTGTGGTGGAAGGCGCGGGCAGCCCCGCCGAAATCAACCTGCGTGCCGGTGACATCGCCAATATGGGCTTTGCCGAAGCGGTGGATTGCCCGGTTATTTTGGTTGCCGACATCGACCGTGGCGGCGTATTCGCCCACTTGGTTGGCACGCTGGCATTGTTGAGCGAGAGCGAGCAGGCGCGCGTGCGCGGCTTCATCATCAACCGTTTTCGCGGCGACATCGCGCTATTGCAACCCGGTCTGGACTGGCTGGAAGAGCGCACCAGCAAGCCGGTGTTGGGTGTGCTGCCCTATCTGCATGGCCTGCATCTGGAAGCGGAGGATTCCATCTCGCGCGTAAAAACAGAAACGGCACCTGATTGTTTGCGCGTCATCGTGCCCGCCTTGCCGCACATCAGCAACCACACCGACTTCGATCCGTTGCGCTTGCATCCGCAAGTGGCGCTGCACTGGGTTGCGCCCGATGAAACGCCGCCCGCCGCCGACTGGGTGATCCTGCCCGGCAGCAAGAATGTGCGCGCCGATCTCGACTGGTTGCGCGCGCAGGGTTGGGAGGGTTATCTGGCGCGGCATCTGCGCTATGGCGGCAAACTGATGGGCATCTGCGGCGGGCTGCAAATGCTGGGCAGCATCCTGCACGACCCGCACGGCATCGAAGGCGCGCCGGGCAGCAGCAAAGGATTCGGCTATCTGGATTTTGCCACCACTCTGCAACCGCATAAACAATTGCGCAATGTGCGAGGCAAACTTGCACAAGGTAATGTGAGGGTGAGCGGCTACGAGATTCATGCCGGGGTGAGCGAAGGCGGCGCGTTGCGGCATCCTTTTGCGCAACTTGATGATGGCCGCACGGACGGCGCAATTTCGGAGGATGGACAGATCATGGCAACCTATCTGCACGGTGTATTCGAGTCGCCGCAGGCTTGTGTGGCATTGTTGGCTTGGGCCGGATTGCAGGCACCGCAACCGTTTGATTATCACGCATTACGCGAGCGGAATATCGAGCGCCTCGCCGATGCGCTGGAAACGCATCTGGATATGCGGCGCATTTTGCAATTTTTTGATGCAAATGCAGGGCAATTCGTAGGGTGGGCTATGCCCACCGTGTCGGGCATAGCCCGACCTACATTTGGCTCTGACTCGCCAAGTTCAGGAGCAAACGCATGAAGGAATTGATACTAGGCGGGGTGCGTTCCGGCAAAAGCCGATTGGCCGAACAACACGCGCAGGCAAGCGGATTGCCCATCACTTATCTGGCTACCGCCACGGTGGAAGATGACGAGATGCGGGCGCGCATCGCCCACCATCAGGCGCAGCGCCCCGAGCATTGGAGATTGGTGGAAGAGCCGCTGGCGCTGGCATCCACCCTGCAACATCATGCCGCTGCGGGACATTGCATTCTGGTGGATTGCCTGACGCTGTGGCTGACCAACTTGTTGTGCGCGCAGGACGAAGAACGGCTGCGTCATGAAATATCCGCGCTGCTGGAAATATTGCCGGGGTTGCCGGGATACATCATTCTGGTGAGCAACGAAACCGGCATGGGCATCGTGCCGCTGGGCGAGCTGACGCGGCGCTATTGCGATGAGGCAGGGCGTTTGCATCAAGCCGTGGCGCAATGCTGTGAGCGGGTGATTCTAACGGTGGCGGGTTTGCCGATGGTCGTAAAAAATGAGAGGTAGGATGGGTTGAGCAACGCGATACCCATCATTTGCTGGTAATGAACCTAAAATCCTTAGTTGAGGGGTTGGTAGGTGCGAATTCATTCGCACGCTCAACAAGTTATGTGCGA
>CAZMWC010000024.1:0-14457 GCA_964569805.1 uncultured Gallionella sp. | reverse complement strand
GCGGCCCGGCCACGCCGGATCACATCATCCGCACCAAACGCTTGCCGATGCTCGGGCGGGATGTCGGGGCTTACACGCAGGCGTACAAAAATTATTTCGAGAAAAATTCCAAATCGGCCAAAGCCCCGCTGACGATGCTAGACCCCGCGCCACGCGTCATTATCGACCCGGAGTTCGGGATGGTTAGCGCGGGCCGTTCGGCGCGCGACACGCAAATCGTCGAGGACATTTATCTGCACACGCAAGACATCATTCTGCGCGCCGAAAAACTTGGCGGCTACCGTGCGCTGGGCGAGGCGGAGCTGTTCAGCATGGAATACTGGGATCTCGAACAGGCCAAGCTGAAAAAAGCCGGTGCACCGAAAGCGTTCGCGGGCGAGGTCGCGCTGGTGACCGGCGCGGCATCCGGTATCGGCAAGGCTTGTGTGCAGGCATTTTTGAGCCGTGGCGCAGCGGTAGTGGGAGTGGACATCAACCCGGTTGTGGCATCGTTGTATGGTGAGCGCGCGGACTATCTGGGCATCGCGGCAGACCTGACTTCCACAGAGGCGGTCAAGGCGCTGCTGGAGAAAACCATCCGCCATTATGGCGGACTCGACATGCTCGTTTTGAATGCGGGGATATTTCCCGGAGGTAAAAAAATTGCCGCGCTTCCCGATGGCGAATGGCGCAAGGTGATGGCGATCAATCTGGATTCCAATTTGACCATCATGCGCGAGGCGCACCCGTTGCTGAAGCTGGCGCCAAAGTATGGGCGGGTGGTGGTGATCGGCTCGAAGAATGTCCCCGCACCGGGGCCGGGTGCGGCGGCCTATTCCGCGTCGAAGGCGGCCTTGACACAGCTCGCCCGCGTTGCCGCGCTGGAGTGGGGGGCAGATGCGATCAGGATCAATCTGGTTCACCCAAACGCGGTATTCGACACCGGCATCTGGACTCCAGAAGTGCTGGCGCAGCGCGCCGCGCATTACGGCATGACAGTAGACGAATACAAGCGCAACAATGTGTTGCATGAGGAAGTCGGCAGCAAGGATGTGGCGGAACTCACCGCAGAGATGTGCGGCGTTCTGTTTGCGAAAATTACCGGCGCGCAAATCCCGATTGATGGCGGCAATGACCGGGTGATATGAGAAGATGCTTTATGAATTTTGGCGACTTGGAAAACCGTAGGGAGCGGCTGGAATTTTCAGGCTCAGACACTGAAAGGTGAGGCGTGCTTAATCTCTTCGGCAAAAAACCGGATCATCCCATGTGCGACCTCGACGAAGCCCGGCGGCTGTTGTTTGAGCTGCCGCAGGATGCGCCGCGCAAGGCGCTGGACGATATTACCTTCTGGCTGGATTCGATCAAGGGCGCTGCCGGTTTTCGCCCCGAGTTGCGTGTCGCCATCATCATGTTGATGGACGAGACAGCGCAGCCGCTGCACGCAGAATTACTGCACCAATACTTGAGCGCACCGCACCTGCAGGACTTTCAGGGGTTGCATCTGTGGCAGTGTATCCATGCTTTCAGCAAGGCGTTGTCAGGGGCATATACCGCGTGCATCGACGAATATCAGCAGGCAAAAAACCATGAGCTTACGGAGCAGATACCGCTGATCTGCGTCAGGCTGTTGCGCGCTGTAGCTGAACAAATGAAGCTGGAGCTGATGCGCTATATCGAGGTTGAGCCATCAGTCTGGCAGTCGCTGTGTGTCTGTTACCGTTTGGCCGAAACCGAGCAATGTACCGAGAGTATGGTTATCGCCTATCCTGGCCATGTTATTCATACCAGCCCGCAACGTGAGTTGGTGCGCGCATTGGTGTTGTACATTTCATCCCCCGGGACACTGGCAGCGGATCAGCTTGAAGTGAGCTACCGCATCGCCGGGCGGCTGGTCAGTTTCTTCGATTTCAAGCCGGCAGCCGATGCTGATTGCCCCTATCAGTTCGATCTGTCGGCAAATGCGCCGCCGCAGCGTATGAAAGGCGGACAACAACCGACCACGGAGTTGCGTTTTTTTGGCGCAGCCAGAGCGCAGCCTGCCATCAGCAAAATCATCGACCAGAATGAAAGTGACCCGGTGTGGCAGGAACGGCGCTTCGGCAGTGAATTCACACCGGCAGGTAAGCTTACCGTACTCAAACATCTGCACACTTATTGGGCGCAAGAGCCGCCGCACCGCCATCAGGAACGCCGGTCAATCAGCGTCGTCATCGAGGTGGCGCACGGTTTTCGCATAGTCGGCCAGCTGGTGACGCGTATTGATCTGGGGCGTGTGGTTGGCACAGGGCAGGACGAGATGTCGGAGAAAGATCGCGCGCGGATCACCTTGGCCGCCGACAAAGACATCGACTACACCACCGAGATATGGACGGTCTCGGATGTTGGTGCTGATGGCATCGGCGTAACGCTGACTAAAAACGTGGGTGCTTGGGTCAAGATCGGCGACTTGTGCGCCCTTAAACCACAAAATAGCCAGCTGTGGTGGGTCGGTATGGTGCGGCGGTTACACACCGATGCAGAAGGCAAGGTGCATGCCGGCATCGAAACCCTCGCCAAAAGACCTATGTCGGTCTGGTTGCGCGCATTGGGCAAGGGCGCGGAAAAGGCATCCAACTGGGAGACCAGCTCCGGCTCGTTCGAATATACCTACCTGCCTATCATCCTGCTGCCGGATGCGCACAATTCCTATCTTAACGCTACCATGCTGATGGAATCTGGCAGTTATGTGCATGGCAACATTTACCAGGCGATGATGGGCGAAAAGAGCCGCGACCTCAAGCTCACCAGTCTGATCGCTGAAGGTGAAGATTACGAACAGGTGGGATTTGAGTGGCTGGTTGGGAAAGAAACCTGAATGAACACAAGCCGGGCGAGCCGGAACCAAAGAAGCAGGGGGGGTAGGATGCGGTGACGAAGGAACCGCGTCGCTCGTATGACAAATGATGCGGTTCGTGCCTCACCACATCCTACGGCTTCTTTTTGCCGCGCCGCATGTATATGATATGTAAAAAATTTTTGCGAGTCGCCGCTTACCCCACTGCCGTAACGCAGTAGGGGCGATTCACGAATCGCCCGTTATGAATCGCCCGTACGGGATGAAGTGGGTTAAGCAGGCAATCCGCACAGCGGATGCTCGCAAATGTGGATTTTTAGGGTATCCGTAATCTGTGGTTGATTATGTATTTCTTGATGAGAATTCACGCCCCAACCAAATCGTATTTTGTGGTTGATTCGGATTTATGATGAGCGTCTCAAATCGATTCGTTGCTGCCCGTCAGGAGAATCGCCATGTTGGCCCGGTTGTCGGCCTGAGCGGTTATTCGACTTTTCTGATTGAAATGACCGCAATCGCGCGACAGTCGCGTGCGCATTTGGCTGTGGCCGTTAGGCCGATTTTCTCGGTACACAGTCAGATCAGTAGTTGCGCCGCTACAGTCCAATACGCTATATTATGAGCGAGGATAAATTCACAAATAGAACTTTATTACACCTATAATATAGCCATGAAGCCCGTCGGTTTAAGTGCTACCTCTCGAAGCCAGCTCAGTCGGCTGCTACGCGACAATCCATCTGTCCTGACGCCTAGCGAAGCCGCAGCAGTGCTTGGACTGACGCCGGCGCGTGCCTCTCGTCGGCTGGCCGCTTGGTCGCGCGCTGGCTGGCTGGCTCGAATTCGGCGCGGTGCCTATGTTCCAGTACCCATCGAGTCGGAATCACCAGACATTGCGCTGGAAGATCCCTCGACTGTCGCAGCGGCGATGTTCGAGCCGTGCTACATCGGCGGCTGGTCTGCCGCCGAACATTGGGGGCTGACCGAGCAGATTTTCAGCTCGCTCTGCGTAATGACGACCAAGCGCCCGCGAGATCGCAAGCCCGTGCTGCGCAAGACAAGATTCGACCTGCACTCCGTGCCGGCAACGCATTTCATCGGGTTGAAATCGGTTTGGCGTGGAGGTACGCGCGTTCGACTCTCGGACCCGGCACGCACGATCATCGACATGATGGTGGATCCTGCTCTGGGCGGCGGCATTCGCCACGTGGCAGAAATGCTGACCAGCCTGCTGCACGACCACTCCAAGGAGTCTGCCAAGTTGATCGAATATGCCGCCAAGATCGAAATTGGAGCGGTATACAAGCGACTCGGGTTCCTCTTGCAACGCGACCACCCTGACCAGACCGCGCTGATCGCGAAATGCCAGGCGAACCTCTCTGCCGGCTACGCCAAGCTGGATCCGGCATTGCCGGCTGACCGCCTTGTTACTGCTTGGCGCGTCTGGGTGCCCACCAGTGAACTACGCGAGGCCAAGTCATGATTTCAAAGCAGGAGATCATGGCCCTCGCCGCCGAGCTACAGCTTCAGGCACATGTCGTCGAGAAAGACTATGCACTCGGCTGGCTCTTGGCTGGCATCGCCGCCCATCCGGCAATCGGCCACCGATGGGTCTTCAAGGGAGGTACCTGCCTAAAGAAGTGCTACTTCGAAACCTACCGCTTCTCCGAGGACCTCGACTTCACGCTGCAGGATGCCGATCACCTTGACGAAGCCTTCCTTGCCAATGTTTTCGAGGAAGTCGGCGAGTGGGTCTACGACGCCTGCGGCCTGCAACTTCCGCCGGAAGCGCGGAAGTTCGAAGTGTTCACGAATCCGCGCGGCAGCCAGTCAGCCCAAGGGCGTCTGGGATATCGCGGCCCGCTCGGTCGGATAGGTGACCCGCCACGTATCAAGCTCGACCTTGCGATTGACGAAGTGCTCGTCCTCGCGCCAGTGCAGCGGCCGGTTCACCATCCTTACAGCGATTTGCCGGAAGGTGGCATCCAGGTTCTGAGCTACTCCTTCGAGGAAGTGTTCGCCGAGAAGATGCGCGCCTTGGCCGAACGCCAGCGACCGCGCGATCTCTACGACGTGGTTCACCTGTATCGCCGGCAAGATCTGCAACCTGATCGGGCTATCGTGCGAGCACCCTATCCCGCAAGTGCGAGTTCAAGGGCATTCCGGTTCCAACCTATGCCGCTCTCACCGACCGCCCGGAGCGAGCAGCCATTGAGGTGGAATGGGAGCAGATGCTCGCCCATCAACTGCCTGTCTGTCCGCCGTTTGACGAGTTCTGGCGGGAGCTCCCGCAAGTCTTCGATTGGTTGAACGAGCAGGCATCAGCGCCTGCGCTGGCTGCAATGCCTGCGGGCCGCACAGTCATGGACACCGGCTGGCATCTGCCACCCATGGTGCACGCTTGGGGCGCCCAAGCCAGCTCGCTGGAGGTGATCCGTTTTGCGGCCGCGAACAGGCTTTGCGTTCAGATCGACTACACCAAGGAGAATGGCGAACGCAGCGCGCCGACCATCGAGCCCTATTCCGTACGGCGCACCAGCGCCGGCGATCTCTTGCTCTTTGGTGTCAAGGCCGATACCGGCGAATCGAGAAGCTATCGCCTCGACCGCATTCGGTCGGCGACGGTCACTCGCCAGCCATTCCAAGCGCGTTTCACCGTCGAGCTGACAGCCTCGGGGCCTTTGGTCACGCCAACCCTCGAGCGTGCAGGCGCCTCGACTTCCGCCCACACCACCAACTTTTCCGCCGCTCCACGCACATCACCACGCCCGCGCCAGGTGAAAGCGGCGGGAAATTTCGGCACAAAGCACAGCTTCGAATGCACGGTCTGCGGCAAACGGTTCACCCGCACCGCCTACGATACAACGTTGAATCCCCACAAGAACAAGCAAGGCTGGCCATGTCCTGGACGTGTCGGCTTCCTCAAGTGACCACAACCCAATGAACCTCGAAGAACTCCTCACCACCCTCGAATCGCCCATCGTCATCCGCCCCACGCGCCGGATGACCCAAGGCGAGCTGGAAAGCTACCTCGACAAGGCCGCCGACATCCTGCGCGGCAACGCCGACCACTCCGAATTTCGCGGCTACGTGTTCGCGCTGCTCTTCTACAAGCGCATTAGCGACTGCTTCGACGAAGAAGTTCGCACCCAGGCGGCCACGCTCGTCAGGGCTGGTGTACCGCAGGATCAGGCGCTGTTGCTGGCCCGCGACCCGCAGAATCACCATTTCGTCGTTCCCGAAGCGGCCACTTGGGCCACCGTCGCGCGCACCGCCAAAGGTCAGCTCGGCCAAGCGCTCAACGACGCGATGCTGGCCGTCGAGCGCGCCAATGCGCACCGGCAGAACAACTTCGACGGCATCCTCACCGGCAAGATCGACTTCAACAAGCAGGATGAATTGCCGCGCGACAAGCTGGTCAATCTGATCAACCATTTCGGCAGCCAGGCGTTCGACCGTGCCCATGTTTCCGACGACCTGTTCGGCAACGCTTACGAATACCTGATCCGCAACTTCGCCAGCAGGGCGGGCAAATCCAGCGGCGAGTTCTACACCCCTGCCGAGGTGGGTTTTCTGATGGCCGAGGTGCTGCAACCCAAGGCGGGCATGTCCATCTGCGACTGGGCCAGCGGCTCCGGCGGCCTGTTGCTGCAATGCATCCGCCACGTCAAGAAACACGGCGGCGACGTGCGCCAGCTCTTCCTGCACGGACAGGAATCCAACGTCACCACCTACAACATCTCGCGCATCAACATGATCCTGCACGGCATCCCGGTGTGGGAACACAAACAGGGCGACAGCCTGCGCGACCCGCGCCACCTCACCGCTGAAAACCGCGTCAAACAGTTCGACCGCGTCATCATGAATCCGCCGTTCTCGCTGGAGGATTGGGGCTACGACACCGTGGTGGCGGGCGACAAATTCGGGCGTCTCTCTTTCGGCATGCCGCCCGCCAGCAATGGCGATTGGGCGTGGCTGCAACAGATCGTCAAATCCCTCAAGGATGCCGACCCGGACACGGGCGCGGGCGGGCAGGGCATGGTGGTCATGTCCCAAGGCGTGCTGTTCCGTGGCCAACCGGAGCAGACCGAAGCGGAAGACGGGCAGAACCAAAAGGCCGACGCCGAATACCTGATCCGGCGCGGCTTCATCGAGGCCGACTTGATCGAGGCCATCGTCGTGCTGCCCGGCAAACTGTTTTACGGCAACGGCGTGCCGGGCTGCCTCATCCTGCTCAACAAAGCCAAGCCCGCCGCGCGCAAAGACAAGATACTGATGATCTGGGGCTCGCGCCATTTTCAGAAAGGCAACCCGCAAAACCTGCTGCGGCCTTCCGACCTGATGCGCATCCTCGTGCCCTGGCGCGCCTTCGGCGAGCTTGAAGCCGCCAGATGTCTGATCGACGAGCAAGAAGCTCAATTGATTCTGGAAGTGGAAACGCTGCGCGACACGCGACTGGCCGACATCGAAGATGCCTTCGGCCCGGTGTTGGCCCCGCTGGCCGCGTTGGCCGCCGAACAGGTCACGCTCCATGCGCTCGACCTCAAGACCAAGGCGGTTGACGATGCGATTACACAGGAACATCCCTACTTCCATCCCTTGGTGCCGCTCAAGGCAGCAGTGCAGCAAATCGAGGGCGAAATTACTGCCGCAGACCGTGGCGACAAGGCCGCGTTAAAAGCCAAGCTGACCGCACCCAAGGCGACCTACGAAACAGCGCGCAAGAAGCTGATCGAGGCGATCAAGGCGCGCGAGAAACAGGTCATCAAAGCGGTCAAGGAACTCGCCAAACTCAAGGAAGAACGCGACATCCGCGAGCAGGAAGTCAAGCTCGCCGCCGAGCGCGAGATCGCCCATCTGCACGAAGCCGCTGCCGATCTGCGCCGCGTCTGCGACGATCCGGAAACGGCCCGGCGTTACTTCGCAGTGGTGGAACGGACTGAAACGAATGAGAACGAATTCAACCTCAACCTGCCGCGCTACGTGGATACGTTTGAGCCGGAGAAAGTGCTGCCTCTGGCAGAAGCGACAACACAACTGGCGACTGCCGCCGCAGCGGCTCAGGACACTCAGAACGCTCTACAATCGCTTCTGGTCAGCATCACTCCTTCGAGGAAAGGCTGATGCTGACCCACCGATTCAAAACCATTCTCGGAGATATTCCCGATGATTGGCACGCCAAGCCCGTCAGCAATTTGATTGTCGAACATTTTGCCGGTGACTGGGGCGATGACGATGGCGAACAGGCGGTAGCGGTAATGCGCTCAACCAACTTCACCAATGACGGTCAGCTCGATATGAGCGATGTCGCCACGCGCTACTTTCCCAAGAACAAGGCTGACGAATTTGGACTCAAGTGCGGCGATTTGTTGGTAGAGCGCTCAGGGGGAGGCCCTGACCAGCCAGTAGGGCGCATCGGTTTCATAACTCGCGACATGCCCGGCGCAATGGTCTCAAACTTCGTGCAGGTGTTGAGGCCCGACTCGAAAAAGGTGGATTCAGAGTTTCTTGGATGGGCGCTCTATGAATTGCAGCGCACTGGCATCATCGAGCGGGTGCAGCAGCAGTCCACACAGATGCGCAATCTCAACTGGCGCGACTACCAGCGATTGCTGCTGCCGTGGCCGGAGCTGGATGAGCAGCGCCGCATTGCCGCCGCAATCAAGTTGGCAGACGATGCCATCGTCAAGGCGCGCGTATAGTCCGCCCATCGGGCAAGACCAGTTCTACGCGGTCAGCACCTTCACGCACCATCGTCACTCGTCGCCGCTGACGCGCCGGGCTTGTAGTGGCGCCGTTTCAAGACCTGCACCAGGCTGCCGATAAAGCCCATCGCGTCATCGGTCAGCAAGGCTGCCGATGAAAAACGGGTGGCGATCATGAGCAGCAATCCTTTAGTCAGCTCAGGATCGACGGCGCTATTGCCCCACCAACCCGGGAAACAATACTTGTCGGCTTCGGCGAGTGTGGCGGCGGCGATCTCGGCTGCCAAGACATCGGTGATCGCAGCATTGCGCGCTTTGACCTTCAGCGCCAACTGCTGAGCGACTGGCCGATTGGCCTCTTCAACGGCAGCGCGCACCGCATCGGTCAGTTTCTCCAGTTCCTCGATCAATGCAATCCCGGCCAGGGTGCCCGCGCGTTTCTCGTCGATCAAGCGTTGCAACTTCTCCGACAGCGGCCGGAAGGCATCGTCCTGATCCAGCCGAATACGTAGCTCGGCTGAAAGCATGGCTTCGATGTCCAGCGCCTTGGCATCCGGCTTCTTGTCCTTCAGCTTGGTCAGGAAGTGCTCGTCGAGCACATAGGTCGGGAATTCGGTTTCCAGTTCATCGACATCGATGTGCTCGCGTATCAGCTCGCGCGTGCGGGCGGCGTCCTCATCCGTGGCCTCGATACTCTTGCTGGCATCAGGATAAAACTTCTTCCGGTACAGCATGTACAGCTTGGTCAGCCATGCATAGGGTCGGACGAAATCGCGCAGTTGCTCGTCGGGCTGCAACGCCTCGTACAGCACACGCAAATTGCGATAGCCGGTGTCGAACTGTTTTTCTGCACTTTCCACATCCCTCAGAATTTTCATCGCGGTGATAAAAGCATCATGCGAGCCGTCGCGCGGAACCTGATCTTCAGGGAACAGCGCCCACACCTGCTGGAATGTTTTGCGGAAATGCTCGCGGATCGCATCGAAGGGAAAGGCCACATCACCCAATTCATCCGGCTTGTAATTCAGTGCCGAGTTCAGGTCGTCGAAAATGCCGTAGTAGTCCAGCACCAGCCCGTGGCCCTTCAGCTCGTTATAGGGGCGATTGACCCGCGCGATGGTTTGCAGCAGCTCGTGGTTCTGCAACTTCTTGTCGAGATAGAGCGCTTGCAGGATCGGGGCATCGAAGCCGGTCACCCCATTCTTCAACCAGTCCAGCCATTGCACGTTGTCGCGGCAGGCGCGCAGCTTGGTAATGATGGCATCCACCCGCGCCTCGTCGGTCAGCACGATGGGGTTCAGCGCTTTCAGTTTTTCGCGCAGCAAGGGCAGCAGCAACACCTCGCGCTCATCGGGCCGCTGCGCGCGCAGTTGTTCGCGCGAACGCCAGGACCAGCCGAGCCTGGACGCCTTGAGATGCTCGATGATTTCGCGCTCGACGGTGGTTTCCTCGTTGAACAAGGTACGCACCGCGTAGACTCCTGGGGCTTCCTGCATTTCAGGCATGGACGACTCCTTCGGGGATTCTTATTTTTCCGGTGAGCAGGTTTTGCAGGAGGGCACGTTTAATCTCTCGCAGCGCATCAACTTTCTTGGCTTGCGCAGTCAACTGTGTTTCGACCCCATCGAGCAGAGCAACGATTTCCTCTTGCTCCCGCAGCGACGGGTAAGCAAATATCTCGCGAACGATGTCTCGCTTGCTCATCATCCACAAGCCACTCCCTGACTCTGCCTTTGACTGTAATCGGGTGAGAAAACCATGCGATTGCCAAAGGTACGGCACAAATCGCTCGGCGACCTCGGTCGGGTCAAACCGTAACCGGATCAGTTTGTCGGAATAGATGGAATCCTCCGGCGGTGTTGCTCGCAATAAGCCACCTGTTGCGACATAGTCGCGATTGCCGTTACCACGCAACACGAAAAAGTCACCCACCTTCACACAATATCGCGCAATTTCTTCGGCAGTGACATCAACATAGGTCACATCTGCCGGATTGCATACACCACCTTTGACACAGCTGACATTGAGGATCGGCGTGCCGGGCGGATCAGAACGAGAAAGGGGTGATGTACCGCTGCCTGGTTGCTCTGTTAGCACAGAGCGAATCGTCCTGATCCCCCATCCGGCAGGTATTAGGCCCAGCTTGGAGTCCTGAAATTCGTTATGCCGCGCAGGCATTCCAATCACGAACAGCGTTTGCATGAGTGATCGCTTCAAGTCCCGTGCGGTTTCCAACTCTAGGTGGACGAACGATAAGCGCAAATATGCAGACGTTCTGAGTAACGGATTGGACGACTGCAAAGGCCGAATCCGCGCGGTCAAAGCAATCCCACTGACGGTCTGTTGTTGGCACCAACGAGACACTCACAATCATGGCAAATCAACACGAATGCAAATTTCTATGTAAAACGGTTTTCGGCCTGAATCAACCACAGATTACGGATACTCGATTTTTAGAGATACCTTTAGAACAAGTGTACGTTTTCCCGCCGCAGCATTTCGCACAGCAGGATCAGCGGCAGTCCGACCAGCGCGTTCGGGTCGTCACCGGTCATTTCGCTCATCAATGCAATGCCCAGTCCTTCTGATTTCGCGCTACCCGCACAGTGATAGGGTTGTTCCTTGAGCAGATAGCCTTCGATCTCCGCATCGCTGAGGTCGCGCAGGGTAACGTGGTTTTCCGCGACTTCAGTCTGCATGTTGCCGGTTTTGCTGTTCAGTAGTGTCAGTGCGGTGTAGAAAATGGTGGTCTTGCCGCGCATGGCGCGCAATTGTCTGACCGCGTTATCGTGGGTGAGCGGTTTGCCCAGTTGCTGTCCCTCCAGCAGCGCAACTTGGTCCGAGCCGATGATCAGCGCATCGGGATAGGTAGCAGCCACGGCGCGGGCTTTTTCCCGTGAGAGGCGCACCGAGGTGGCGCATGCGGTTTCGCCCGGCAAGGGGGTTTCGTCCACATCAGGGGCGGCAGTCTCAAAAGGAAGTTGCAGCCGTTTGAGCAGTTCGCTGCGATAAATGGAAGTGGAGGCGAGGACAAGCAGCTGAGAATTCAAGGATATTCCCCGGGAATTTTGACAGAGAGTGGCGAAAAATATATCATGCGCGCCTCATGCATGCACGGCCTTTCATCGATAGCTTGGATTTTGCCGAAAATGGCAGAGAAATAAATGGTGAAGTGCCGCTTGCCGATCTGCCGCGCTTGCTGGATGTGCTGGAGAATCCCGAGGGGTTTTTGAGCTACACGGTACGCGGTGGGGTGGATAGGCAGGGTGTTCCATTGCTGTACATCAACGTGGCGGGAAGTTGCAGGTTGCGTTGCCAGCGTTGCCTGAATGGAATGGATTATACGGTTCAGATTGATACACGTTTATTGTTGCGTGATCAGGCGGCACTGGATGCGCTGGACGATAACGTTGCAGACGAAAACGAAGAAGAATTCGACAGCATTCTGACGGATGCACGGATGGATGTGCTGAATCTGATCGAAGAGGAAATTTTGTTAAGCCTGCCCATTGCACCCAAGCATGAACCGGATGCCTGTCAGATGTCTGGCGATGTGGAGCATAAGGACGCAAAGCACCCTTTTGCGGCTCTGGCAAAATTAAAAGTGATTAAGTAGTTTAAAGTGATTAAGTGGTTTTTTGAGGAGTAGTCAACATGGCAGTTCAACAGAATAAAAAATCCCCATCCAAGCGCGGCATGCATCGCGCCCATGATTTTCTGACTAACCCGGCAACGGCAGTCGAGCCGACCACCGGTGAGATTCACTTGCGCCACCATATCAGCCCGACGGGTTTTTACCGTGGCAAAAAGGTAGTCAAGACCAAAGGCGAGTAATGTCTTGAGTAGCGCAGCCGATCGACAAGATCGGCTGCGTTTTCTTTTCTGTTTCTGCTTTCTTTTCTTCCTGGGGATCGCTTGGTGGTGGATGTCACATTAGCCATAGATGCGATGGGGGGCGACCACGGCACCACGGTCACCGTTCCTGCAGCTGTCGAATATTTGAAGCAGTTTCCCGGCGACACTATCGTGCTGGTCGGCATTCCTGAAGCCATTGAAACCGAGTTATGCGCCCTGGGTGTGAAAACGGGCGTGCATTTGCGCATTCATCCTGCTACCGAGGTGGTGGGTATGGACGAACAGCCGCAGTCCGCGCTGCGCGGTAAAAAAGATTCCTCGATGCGCGTCAGCATCAATCTGGTCAAAAGCGGTGAAGCATTAGCCTGTGTCAGCGCCGGCAATACCGGCGCACTGATGGCCACGGCGCGTTATGTGCTGAAAACCATTCCCGGCATCGACCGCCCCGCGATCGCATCGTATATGCCGACCAAAAAAGGCCAGCTATGTATGCTCGATCTGGGGGCGAACACCGATTGCACCGCCGAACATCTGCTGCAATTCGCGCTGATGGGCTCCATGCTGGTGACAGCATTGGAGCACAAACCCAATCCCAGCATCGGTTTGCTCAATATCGGCAGCGAAGACATCAAGGGTAATGAAGTGGTCAAACAGGCTGCGCAACTGTTGCGCGCCAGCGATCTGAATTTCTACGGCAACGTCGAGGGCAATGATATTTTCAAGGGCACGACGGACGTAGTGGTATGTGACGGCTTCGTCGGCAACGTCGCGCTGAAAACCACCGAAGGATTGGCGCAAATGCTGGGCGATTTTTTGCGCGAGGAATTCAGCCGCAACGCCTTCACCAAGTTGGCCGCGCTGCTGGCGATGCCGGTGCTCAATGCGTTCAAACGCAGGGTGGATCATCGCCGCTACAATGGTGCGAGCTTTCTTGGCTTGAAGGGCATCGTGGTGAAGAGCCACGGTTCGGCGGATGTGCTGGCGTTTCGCTGCGCCATCGAACGTGCTGCCGAAGAGGCGCGCGAAGGGATGCTGCACCATATCAGCGAGCATATCGAAAAGTGGCATCACGAGCGTAAAAACACAGAACAAGGAACAATCTGATGTACTCAAAAATCATTGGTACCGGCAGCTATTTGCCCGCCAAAACGCTGACCAACTTCGATCTGGAAAAGATCGTCGAGACCTCGCACGACTGGATCGTGTCGCGTAGCGGCATCACCGAGCGCCATGTCGCGGCAGATGATGAGATGACCAGCGATCTGGCGCTGCAAGCCAGCCGCCGCGCCATCGAAGCGGCGGGTATCAGCGCGGACGAAATCGACATGGTAATCGTTGCGACTACCTCGCCGGATATGATGTTCCCCAGTACCGCTTGCATCCTGCAGGACAAGCTCGGTATCAAGAACTGCGGCGCGGCGTTCGACATGCAGGCGGTATGCGGCGGTTTCGTCTATGCACTGAATACCGCCGATTTATATATTCGCGGCGGGCAGGCCAAGACCGTGCTGGTGGTCGGTGCGGAAGTGTTGTCGCGTATGCTGGACTGGAGCGACCGCACCACTTGCGTGCTGTTCGGTGATGGCGCGGGCGCAGTGGTATTGCGCGCTTCCGAAACGCCGGGCATCGTCGCCAGCAAACTGCACGCCGATGGCCGTCACCGCAACATGCTGAAAGCCGACGGCAATATCCGCCACGGCGAAGTGCAGGGCGACCCGTTCATCAAGATGGACGGACAGGCCGTATTCAAGTTCGCCGTCAAGGTGTTGAGCGAAGTGGTCGAGGAAGTGCTGGAAGAGAACCACTTGAGCGGCTCCGACATCGACTGGTTGATCCCGCATCAGGCCAACATCCGCATCATGGAAGCCACCGCGAAAAAACTCGGCTTGAGCATGGACAACGTGGTCGTGACGGTCGCGCATCACGGCAACACCTCGGCCGCCTCGATCCCGCTGGCGCTGGATACGGCGGTGCGCGACGGGCGCATCAAGGCCGGGCAGAATATTCTGCTGGAAGCGGTGGGCGGCGGTTTTACCTGGGGCGCGGTGCTGATTCGTTGGTAGGAAACTGTGTAGCCCAGCCAGT
>CAZMWC010000023.1:0-14658 GCA_964569805.1 uncultured Gallionella sp. | reverse complement strand
CGAGGCTGTCAAACTGACCGGGGCGAGCCGCAATACGCTCAAGCAGCATTTTCGGGGGCTGGTTGAGCGCGGGCATCTGAACCAGCACGGAAGCGGGCGCGGTGTTTGGTATGAACTTCGATGATTTTACTCAGGTAGAACTGCCCCACATCTTTTGTTGACCATTACATAATTCAAGGCGGTCAGGCGAATTGCCGTAGGGCGGGCTTTGCCCGCCGCGTCGGGCGTAGCCCGACCTACGAGATGCTGCGCCAATTCGGGTGTCGCCGCCCCACCAATTAGTAGTACAGCAACATCCAACGCCGTCCTAGAGACGGCGTTTTTCTTTATATCTACAGGCGCTAAACATCCATTTAAATCTTGCACAATCCGACCGCACCCGCGCATAACGGGAGCATCGGTGAGGTATTACACAAAATTGAACCACCACTCTCGAATGCACCCATCAACCCAGAGCGGCTTGCCCACCCTTTAACAACACCTCAAACTCCCCGGCCGGCACCGGCCTGGAGTACAAGTATCCTTGCGCATAGTCGCAACCCGCATCTGCCAGCAGTTTGCGCTGCGCCTCCGTTTCCACCCCTTCGGCGATCACTTTAAGGCCAAGTTTGTGCGCCATCACGATAATAGCCTCGGACAGCGCCATGTCGTCGGGGTCGTCCGCCAGATCGCGCACGAATGACTGGTCGATTTTCAGATAGTCGATGTCGAATTTCTTCAGATAAGACAGCGACGAATAGCCGGTGCCAAAATCATCAATCGATATTTGAATGCCCGCGTCGCGGAACCCGCGTAGCTTGTCGGTAACGTTGGCATCTATATCCAGCAACAGTCCTTCGGTAATTTCGATGACCATGCTTTGCCCCGGCAGCTCCAGTTCACGCAAGTAAGAAACCCAGATGTTGCATGCGCAATCCGTGCTGCGGAACTGTACCGGCGACATGTTCACGCTGATCTGAAACGCGGCGTTGTGCAACATCCTCCAGTGTTTTATCTGGCGTGCCGATTCTTTGAACACCCAGTCACCGATCTCGACAATCAGCCCGGTTTCCTCGGCCAGTGGGATAAATTCGGCGGGGCTGATCAAGCCCCGCTCCGGGTGTTGCCAGCGGATCAGCGCTTCCGCTTTGTTGATGCTGCCCGTGGTCAAATCCACAATAGGCTGGTAATAAACCCTGAACTGGTTGGCCTCCAGCGCGCCGCGCAAGTCGCTAACCAAACGCAGCCGGTTTTGTGCGGCTTGCTGCATGGCCTGGGTGAAATAGCTGAAGCGGTTGCGGCCTTTATCTTTAGCCATGTACATCGCCTGATCGGCATTCTTGAGCAGGTCTTCTACTCCGGTGGCATCGTCTGGATACAGCGTGATGCCGATGCTGGCCGACACATGTGCCAGTTCATCACCCAATCGGAAAGGCTCGCCCAATTTCTGCAGGATACTCCCGGCTACCCGCTCGGCGCTGCCGACATCATCCAGCTTTGCCAGAATGACGATGAACTCGTCGCCACCCAGCCGCGCCACGGTATCGGTATCGCGCACACATTCGCCGATGCGGCGCGCCGCTTCCGCCAGCAGGATGTCGCCCATACTATGCCCGAGCGTGTCGTTGACCTCTTTGAATTTGTCGAGGTCAATGAACAGCAGTGCTATTTTCAAGCTGGCGCGATACGCTTTCTTGACATCCTGCTCCAGGCGGTCATAGAACATGCGGCGATTGGGCAGGCCGGTCAAGGTGTCAAAATTGGCTTGTTTCCAGATCAGTTCTTCGGACGACTTCTGCCGGGTGATGTCGCGGATGAAAGCGCTGAATTCGTATTTGCCCGCCGTCTGGATCGGGGTAATGGCCAACTCGACGGGAAACTCATGACCATCGCGATGCAGGGCCGTGATTTCGATCCGCGCATTCAAAAAAGGCCCCGCGCCGGAATGCAGAAAACGTTTCAATCCCTGAACATGCGCCTCGCGGTACTGAAACGGGATGATGGTTTCATTGAGTGCCCGCCCGACCGCTTCCTCATGAGTCCAGCCGAAAATCTTTTCCGCCTGACCGTTCCAGCCGATAATAATTCCTGCGGCATCCATCTGTACCACGGCATCCAGGGCGGTCTCGATGGTGGCACGCAGGCGCGTTTCGTCCTCGCGGCGCGCCTCGAGCATGGCATTGAATCCATCGGCCATTTCGTTGAAGCTGTCGGCCACCCAACCGAGCTCGTCACGCGTGCCGAGATTGACGCGCACCTTCAGGTCGCCGCCGGCAAAGGCGCTGGCGGATTTGGCCAGCGACCGGATGCTGCCGATGATGGCGTAGTAGATGCTGACCGTAAAATAGATCACCACCAGCAGCAACAGCGAAGAGGTGCCGATAATTTTGCGTAGCGTATTTTCCGCTTTGGCAATACGCGCCTTAAAAAGAGTTTCAGCCGCAGGCAGCAGCGATTCATACAGTTGCGTGTAGCTCTTGTCGATTTCCGCAGTGGCCATATCCAGGAATTCGTTGGAAGGCGTGGCAAAATGGCCGGTAAGGATGTCCGCTGCCGCCAGCTCGGTGATCTGCCGCGCCGAATCCGCAATGCCCCCGGATACTCCCATGAGCGAGCTTCGCAGCGCGGGATTGTGGCGGGCGGTTTTTTCGAGATTGTTATCGAACTCTTTGAGCGCGGTACCGAGTTCGGCCATCAGGATGCGTAATTTGATTTTCTCCTGTTCGGTGGCCTGTTTTCTGGCCAGAATGCCGCTGCCGTAGGCACGGATCTGCCCAAGATGTTCAATTGCATGCGGCAGTTTGTTGATGGCGGTGTCGATCAAATAGAACGTGCCGATTTCCGGATCCATGGTCAGCGCGTAGTCATCGGCGATAGCCACCTTGAATAACTGTATCTGCTCGATCAAGTGGGTATGCGCGGCGAAACTCTCGGCCACCGTCCAATTGAGCCCATCTTCCCGCAGCCGCTCCCAGTTTGCTTTGATGCTCCGGAAAGCTTCGCTTGAGGCCAGGCCGGGTGGCAGCACTTCTTCCATGGTTTTGAATGCCCCGACAACCTCGCTTTGCTTGGCGGCACGTCGGTCGCGCACCGTCTCGTTGCCGTTGAGCAGCGCGGTCGAAATTCCACGATGTAGCTGGATGAACTGTACGGTTCTGGAAATCGGCTCGATCAGCGCGAGGCATTCCAGTTCCCGCTGCGATGGCTGGATAACCCGGTCAAGGCTGGCGAACAGACTGTACACCACCGCAGCAATCGCGACCGCCGACAGCAGCCACAGCAGCGTAAATTTTCTGGTGTAGTTCAGTCGGTTCAGCAGTGTGATTGCAGGAGAAAATAACGCCCGCATTATTTTCCCGTCGCCGTTGCTGCGTGCCATAGGCGTTCCTTTTAACCAACAATCACTTCACGTAGGGTGCAATAAGCGTAGCGCATTGCACCGGATGCTTTATCAGACAGCGGCGCAATGACCGTTGGTTATTGCGCCCTGCTACACACCCGCCAGATAAACCCCACACAGCGCGATACTCATTCCGGCAAGGCGGGCAACCCGCTCGCGCGCCAGCTGTTGCATAGCCAGGCCGAATGCAATCCCGGCAACATGCAGCGATGCTGTCGCCAGCACGAACCCCAGCACATATCGGACGGCAGAAGCCGATTCCGGCATCTCGGCACCGTGCGCGTGGCCGTGCCACAGGGCAAACAGCGCGACTATGCTACTGTTCAGCCAGAGCGGCAGACGAACCGCTGCGGCGATCAATACACCCAATAGCAACACAGATAACACGATGCCCTGCTCGACGAACGGCAGGCTGATGCCCAGCATCGGCAACACGCCGCCCAACACCATCACACCGACGAAAGTGAGCGGCACGACCCACACCGCACGCCCGCCCATCTGTGCCGCCCACAAACCTATCGCCAGCATCGCGCAGACGTGATCCAAACCGCTGGCCGGGTGCGCGAGGCCGCGCATGAATCCGCCGGCCTCGCCAACTCCGATATGCGCGTACGCGAACGACGGCAGCAACGCACCAGCTGCAACAAATAATACGAGCTGCCCGGCCGTGAATGATTTGCTCAAATGATTCCAGACTCCACTGTTTCACGCACATAAAATACGCTCTTATTTTGCGCGCCGACCCGTTGCAATACTTGCTCGGTCAATTTGTCATCAAGGATAAATTCGACCTTGACCGCCAGCTCGCCCGCCAGTTCGAAAAAGGTCTCCTCATGCAATCTGCCGTGCCGCCCGAACCCTGCAATAGCGCGGAACGCCGATCCACCGTGAACGCCAAGCGCTTTTGCTTCTTCCAGCAACCACTCATACAGAGGCACCCTGTCATGAAGCTGTTTTTCACCAACATAAAAAGTAAGCTTGTTCATCATCGTTCTCCTAGTGTTGCAGCCATTTGAAAGTTTGAATACCCAGCACCGTCATCAGCAACGATCCGCCGAGGTGCGCGGCGATGATGCCCGCACCCCACGCGTACTGCCCGCGCAACAGCAGAGTGACGGTCTCTGCCGAAAAAGTGGAAAAAGTAGTCAGCCCGCCTAAAAAGCCGGTGATGATAAACAGCCGCCATTCCGGCGATACCCCGGAGTGCTGCGCGAAGAAGGCGATCGCCAGCCCAACCAGGTAGCCGCCGACCAAGTTGGCCGACAGTGTTCCGAGCGGCAGCTCCGGCAATGCCGGGTTGAGCCACAGCCCGAGCCCCCAGCGCAGCCAGGCACCGCAGGCCGCGCCGATACCGATTGCAAGAAGTGCGTAGAGCGTCATAATTCTCCAGATCCGATTATTTCTTCCAGGCCTGATCCAAATTGTCTTGTGCCTTGTTGTATCGTTTTTTGCTTTCGGTATAACGTGTTTCTGACTGTGCGGATTTTCTTCGCTGCGCTTCCAATTGTTCTTTCAACCGGATGACTTCCTTCTCGGTTTTGCCCACTTGTTGGGCATCGGCATCACGCTCCGCTTCGGCGGCCTTCATCTCGTTAAGTGACATTTGCAGCGCGGTTTGCAGGGCAGACAAATCTTTCGCCAGCGCCAGAGGCGGCAGCGCCAACGCAAAAAGCGCCAGCAACAGCATGCCTGATGATGCCAGCTGATTTCTGAACATAACCATACCTCCGGTAGATACCGCGCGACCCATTCTACCCGACCAAGCGCACCGGCGCGAAGCCGCCACCCGGCGTGCGGAAGTTGGTAGTCTGCCCTTGATACAGCCGCGCCGCAACCAGTTGCAATTGCCCATCATAAACGTAACAGCGCACGTCGTATTTGAACGCTTGCCGTTCAACACCGTCCACACAAACCCTGCGTTCGCCCGGTGCGGCCATGCGTTGCGCGACATAGCCACCCTGCATAACTTCCCCGAATACCCGCTGCGTGAGCTTTGCGCCGCTATAGCTGCCCTTGCTGCCGTAGCCACTGCGCGGCTTAAAAAACCACTGTTTGCGCTCCTGCCACCATCGCTCGCGATCCGCGCCGTCCACCAAACGAGTCTGCGGCACACCGGCCTGCAAGGTTGCAATATCGGCGGCGTTCGCACCCAGAGCACGCAATTCTTCAGCGTCGCTCAAACGCGCCAGATTGCGTTTATCGGCGTAACAGGCATAGTGCGCGGGGCCGGGGGTCAGCACCGCGTTCCCCTCCAGACACGCCTGCCGTAACGCGGGATGCTGTTGCAGTGAAAAATCCGTCAGGCGGTTATAGACCAAATCAATCTTCTGTCCGCCCAGATACAACCCTTCATCACGAGCCTGCAACGATGAAGGATCTGCGATATAAGCCGCAATGCCCGCACGCTCGAACATGCGTTGCGCCAATAAAAACTCCGGATACAGATACTGGCTTTCTGGTTGATCGTCCACGATGGCAACGCTATTGAGCGGCGCATCACCGCGCACCAACCGCCATTCGTTGCGGAACATGGCAAGGAAATGCTGCTCGATATTTTCTTCCATCACAGCGACTCCCGGCAGACCTGAATCTCGCTGGCTATCGAGCAACAACGCGTTCAAAAATCCACCACCGGCGTTGGTGTTGATCTCGATCAGATGCGCGCCCTGCCCGTTGAGGTGGAAATCGTAGCCGTAGAACACGCCCTTGGCGGAATGCTGTTCCCACTCACTACTTCCTACTATCCACTTACCACTCTTCACCACCCGCTCCACCGCCGCAATCACTTCACGCATCTGCTGCAACTGTGTACTGTCAATAAACAACGCCGCATCAGCGAACAAATGTGGACAGCGTTCCATCACCAAACGGTACCAGGCCTCGCCTTGCGCCCGCAGCGCCTGCTGCAATGCGGCGCGATCCAGCAAGCCATCATCGTTTAATGGCAAACCCATCAATACAGCGCCTCGAATACGCCCGCAGCGCCCATGCCGGTGCCGATGCACATCGTCACCATGCCGTATTTCTGCTTGCGGCGGCGCAGGCCGTGCAACAAGGTCGCGGTGCGGATTGCCCCGGTGGCGCCAAGCGGATGGCCCAGCGCAATCGCGCCACCGAGCGGGTTGACGATGGCTGGATCGAGGCCGACATCATTGATCACCGCCAGCGACTGCGCGGCAAAGGCTTCGTTGAGTTCGATCCAGCCCATATCCTGCAAGCTCAATCCCACCTGCTTCAACACGCGCGGAATTGCTTCTTTCGGGCCAATACCCATGATTTCCGGTGGCACACCCGCCACGGAAAAGCCGAGAAACTTGCCGATGGGCGTAAGGTTGTAGCGTTTCAGCGCAGCCTCGGAACACAGTAATACCGCGCCCGCGCCATCCGACATTTGCGAACTGTTGCCGGCCGTCACCGTACCGTTCGCGGCAAACACGCTGCGCAGCTTCGCCAACGCTTCCAGCGAGGTATCGGCGCGCGGCCCCTCGTCCTGTGCCGCCTCATGCATCTTCTCGTTCACCGCGCGGCTCGCCATGTCCGGCACATGCTCGGCAATGCGGTACGGCGTGATCTCATCGCGGAATTCACCGTTATTGATCGCCGCGACGGCACGCTGATGGCTCTGCAACGCGAATGCGTCCTGTGCCTCGCGCGACACGCGCCAGCGCTCCGCCACCTTCTCAGCGGTGATGCCCATACCATAGGCGATGGCGACGTTTTCATCGCGGGCAAAAATTTCCGGGTTGAATGCCACTTTGTTGCCCATCATCGGGATCATGCTCATGCTTTCCGTGCCCGCCGCAATCATCACGTCGGCCTCGCCGAGCCGGATGCGGTCTGCCGCCAATGCCACCGCCTGCAAGCCAGAAGAGCAAAAACGATTCACCGTCATACCCGGTATACTATTCGGCAGCCCCGCCAGCAGCAGCGCGATGCGCGCCACATTCATGCCCTGCTCCGCCTCCGGCATCGCGCAGCCGACGATAACATCGCCGACAGCTGCCGGATCGAGCGATGGCGCCTGCGCCAGCACACTCTTCAGGACATGCGCCAGCAGATCATCTGGGCGGGTATTGCGGAACATGCCGCGCGGCGCTTTACCGACCGGTGTGCGCGTTGCGGCGACAATGTAGGCTTCCTGGATTTGTTTGGCCATTTTCACCTCCTGATTTTAGTCTCTATGCCAGTCAAATGATGTCAAAAAATGACAGGTTGTCCGACCACTCTGCAGGGGCGATTCACGAATTGCCCGAACGTATTGGCGCGGTGTGCAGGGGCGATTCACGAATCGCCCGGGCAATTCGTGAATTGCCCCTACATCTTTGTTTTTTCCCGCGCCTCCGCGCACAAATCTTTTTGGTTCCGGCTCGCCCGACTCAAGGGGTTACCGCTGCGGGTTACGGTTTATTTTCCCGCGCCTTGCGGCGGTGATCCAGCCACCATGCGAGTATGGGTAGCATCAAAACACCACCGGGCATGATGATAGGGATCAAGTAAGGACTCAAGTTGGATAAAGTTCGCAGGTCACGCAGCAATATCGCACGCTCCTCCGCGCTCCATTGTTCACCATTACGGTGTTTCATCAGAATGGGAATCAGTCCGCGCACTTGGGACAGCTCGCTACGGATGTAGCAGCGATGAGTTTCCTGTATCGCCCAAACGGTTTTCCAGCCATTCCGTAATGGGGAGGTAATTTTGTTGCGGGGCAGATTAGCCATCGTTGGTGCGGTGTGTGGTCGTATTGGAGAAATTATTGGTTTGAAACATGCCGTCTGCATTATCGCCCAAAAGGTGCGCCATTGCATGACCCTCGCGAAGCATGGCGTGTTTTGCATAGCGCTGTGGCAACACAACCCGGAAACTGATGTATAGCGCATGCTGCATATCTAGCCACATCTGGCCACATTGCGGCCTGATAGCATCATTGCGTTATACTTGAGATCATTTTTGGAGGTTGTTTATGATTAAGCTCGGGTTGAATATCGACCATGTTGCGACGCTGCGCCAGGTACGCGGAACGCGTTATCCCAACGTGGTGCGCGCTGCGCTGATCTGCGAAGAAGCGGGCGCGGATGCTATTACCCTGCATCTGCGCGAAGACCTCCGCCACATTCAGGATGCGGATGTGGATATTCTGCGCGGCATGTTGCAGACGCGCATGAATCTCGAGTGTGCCGTCACCGAAGAGATGATCGCCAATGCGCTGCGCGTCAAGCCACACGACCTCTGTCTCGTGCCGGAGCGGCGCGAGGAGCTGACCACCGAGGGAGGGCTGAACGTATTGGGTTCTTTCGACAACATCAAGACAACCTGTGAACGTTGCGCCGAAGCAGGCATCCGCGTGTCGCTGTTCATTGATCCTGACACGATGCAAATTGATGCGGCGCTCCGCACCGGTGCACCGGTGATCGAGCTACACACCGGAAAATATGCCGATGCCGACAGCGTGCCGGAACGCGAGCATGAACTGGAACGTATCCGCATCGCGGCAGAATATGCGCATTCATATGGCTTGCAGGTAAATGCCGGGCACGGCCTGAATTACCACAACGTACAACCCATTGTCGCCATCCCCAACATTGTCGAACTCAACATCGGCCACGCCATCATTGCCGAAGCGGTGTTCATCGGGCTGGATGCGGCGGTGCGGAAGATGAAGGCGTTGCTCGTCAAGGCATGATTCACGGCATCGGCACCGATATTGTTGAATACGCCCGCGTCGAAGCGCTGTGGGCGCGCTATGGCGAGCGTTTTGCGGCGCGCATATTAAGCAAACGCGAACTGTCCGAACTTGATCAACACGCCGTTCCGGCCAGGGTGCTCGCCAAGCGTTTCGCGGCCAAGGAAGCCTTCGCCAAGGCGGTCGGCAGCGGCATGCGCCACCCGGTCGCCTTCCATCGCATCGGCATCACACATGACCGGCTTGGCAAACCAATGTTGCAGTTCGACGAAGTGCTGCGCACCTACCTCGCACAGTTGGGCATCAACGGACATCACCTCTCCATCAGCGACGAACGCGACATGGTCGTCGCGTTCGTGGTGCTGGAGAGCGTGTAGAACGCACCGGCGAAGGAAACCCATCGGGTAAGCCGATGGGTTTCGCGCCGTAAAGCTTCAGGTATTTCCTCCGGAATCGTAGACACCCTGACTGGAGCGCTCAAGTTCCTGTTCCATGGTGAAGTGTTGTCCGGCGGCTCCCAGGGCAACGGCAGCCCCGCTGACACGACCGTCCTCACACAGCTTATCCTGGCATAACAACCCCTTGATGACTGCATTGGCATCATTGAAGGGGGGTACCATCAGCGTTTGCAACCGGTCATAGACATCGCGGTCGATAAAGATTTGGATTTGATCATTCATGTCTGTCTCCTCGATTAAGAATTAAACTGCCTCTTGCGACTGTACTTTCATGTCTGCAGGCCAACGGACACCCCGCGATGCAATGCTATAACCACCTGGATGACCCGGTCAAACAAAATATCTTCACCAGGGTCGCGCCGTTCGGCATGATTCATGCCGCAAAGGCCTTATAATCCGCCACGTGGTCGTACATCTGTTTTTCTGAATCAACCAATCGAGGAGCGCTTATGGGTTTGGGGCCGGTGATGCTGGATGTGTTGGGCACGCAATTAACTGCCGAAGATGAGGCACGTTTGCGGCATCCGCTGGTGGGCGGAGTGATTCTATTCGCGCGCAACTATGAATCGCCCGGTCAGCTCACCGAGTTAACGGCAGCGATTCGCGCGCTGCGCACACCGCCGCTGCTGATCGCAGTGGATCACGAGGGTGGGCGTGTGCAGCGTTTCCGCAATAGCTTCACAAAAATCCCCGCAATGCGCGAACTCGGCAAGGTATGGGATAACCACCCGCATCGCGCGCGCCATCTGGCGCAGCAGGTCGGTTACGTATTGGCGGCGGAGCTGCGTGCCTGCGGCGTGGACTTCAGCTTCACGCCGGTACTGGATGTGGATCACGGGCAGAGCAGCGTGATCGGCGACCGTGCCTTCCACAGCGACCCGCAAGCTATCGCCGAACTGGCGCACAGCCTGCTGCTGGGATTGAAGCAGGGCGGGATGCACACCGTCGGCAAACATTTCCCCGGACACGGTTTCGTGCAGGCAGATTCGCATCTGTCCATCCCGGTGGATGAGCGCGAGTTTGTTGACATCGAAATGTGCGACCTGATCCCGTTCCAGCGGATGGTGGATTACGGCCTGACGGCGGTGATGCCCGCGCATGTGATCTATCCAAAAGTGGACAATCTTCCGGCTGGATTTTCGCCGGTCTGGCTGAAGCAAATCCTGCGTGGACAGCTTGGCTTCGAGGGTGTCATTTTCAGCGATGATTTGAGCATGGAGGGCGCGACTGTCGCAGGCGGTATCGTGCAACGTGCCGAGGCGGCGCTGAACGCAGGATGTGACATGATACTGGTGTGCAACAAGCCGGAGTCGGCGGATGAGCTGCTACAAGGGCTGCATTGGGAGATGCCGGCGACCAGCAAGGCGCGCCTCGCCCAGATGCGCGGCAGGCACCCCGAATCACTGGCGCAATTGCACGAGCAGCAACAGTTCCTCAAAGCGCTGGACGAGGTCGCCTCCATTGGCATAGGCAATGCCGAATTGCCGCTGGTGTCGTGAACCGGAAATAACGGGACAAATGAAACGGATAGATTTTTTTGCCAGGCAAGGCGCA
Organism: uncultured Gallionella sp.; assembly: GCA_964569805.1. Classification (GTDB taxonomy): domain Bacteria; phylum Pseudomonadota; class Gammaproteobacteria; order Burkholderiales; family Gallionellaceae; genus Gallionella. Next base: position 3,587 of record CAZMWC010000023.1, on the reverse strand, counting down.
GACACGCAGCCGTATGGGGTATACGGCAAGTGGATGCAACGCGGCATGGCGGAAAAAGACACCGTTTCATGTTTCGTTATCTCCGGTTCACGACACTAGTGTAGCCATTTGCCATCACGCTTGAGATAATCCGCGCACAGCTCTTTCGTAATTGTGCGTCTTTTGGTGCCCTTTAAAACATGAGTGAATTACAAACCGCTTTACTGGTAATCGGATTCGGCGCGATCGTTGCGGTGTATGTCTTTGGCTGGTGGCAGCAAAGGCGTTACCGGCGCAAATATGGCGCGGCATTCAAGACTGCCCACGCGGACGCGCTGTACCGGGAAAATGGCAGACAACCGGCAGGGCAAACTCAACAGCCGGTGGCGGTGGCCGAAGACGCACCGATGCTTATAGCTGAAAATAAGGCGGATGAGGCAGCGCCAACGATCGATGAAATATCTGCGGAGGTAACCATTGCGCAGCCGCCGACTGCGATTTTGCTGGATGAAACATGCACGTTACTGAATGCGCGCAGCGATTTCATCATCGAATTACGCTTGTCCGAAGCCAGCCCTGCCGCCGTGCTGGACGGTTTCTGGCAGCGCAAATTTGATTTCGGCAAACCGGTACAGGTATGCGGGCTGGCGCTGGCCGGGGGGCAATGGGAGCGCGCCATCGCCGAGAGCCAGACCTTGCACTCGCGCTTGCGCATCGCACTGCAACTGGTAGACCGGGGCGGAGCAATCAGCGTGGCAAAGCTGACGGATTTCCGTGATTTGGTGCTGGGTGTAGCAAAACGCATCGGTGCGGACAGCACCGTCCCAGACATTGACGAAACACACCATTACGCGCTTGATCTGGATACATTCTGCGCAGAAGTGGATCAGATGGTCGGGGTCAATCTTGTGCCGCCCGGCGAGCGCTTGTTGTCCGGCGATAAGATTGCGCAGGCTGCCGCCATACAAGGCATGACGCTCGAATCTGATGGCGCGTTTCATCTGCTCAATGCGCAGGGGCACAGCCTGTTCACCCTGATCAACCAGGATACCAAGCCGTTCCAGCACCACACCCTGGAAACTTTTGGCACGGCGGGAATCACGCTGTTGCTGGACGTGCCGCGTGTAGAAACACCTGTGGCGCAATTCGATTCCATGCTGCATGTCGCGCGCGAATTCGCCAGAGAATTGCAGCTCAATCTGGTGGACGATCATCGCGTGTTGTTGAACGACAACGGGCTGGCGCTCATCCGCGACCAGATTGCCGGAGTCGAGGCAAAGATGATAGAAAACGGCATCGTGCCGGGCAGCGCGCAAGCGCGCAGGCTTTTTTCCTGATGAACGTTGCAGCCAGAATCGCGCAATTGCGCGCCGAGATCGAGCGTCACGACCATGCCTATTATGTGTTGGATGCGTCAATCATCCCCGACGCGGAATACGACAAGCTGTTCCGCGAACTGCAAGCCCTCGAAATACAACACCCCGAACTGCTGACACCGGATTCGCCCACGCAGCGCGTCGGCGGCAAGGTGCTGGACGGCTTCGCGCCGGTGCGCCATGCCGTGCCGATGCTATCCATCCGCACCGAGACCGACACCGAAGCCAGCGGCGCGCTTAATTTCGATACGCGGGTGCGCAATGCGCTGGGTACGGCGGACGAGATCGAATACGCCTGCGAACTCAAGTTCGACGGGCTGGCCATCAACCTGCGCTACGAGCGCGGCGTGCTGGTGCAGGCCGCCACGCGCGGCGACGGCGAGACCGGCGAGGACGTGACGCAGAACGTGCGCACCATCCACTGCATCCCGTTGCATCTCAAGGGCTGCACTGCCGAGGTGCTGGAAGTTCGCGGCGAGGTGTACATGGCGCGCAAGGACTTCAACCGCTACAACGAGAAACAGCGCGCGCAGGGAATGGCCACGCTGGTCAATCCGCGCAACGGCGCGGCGGGCAGCATCCGCCAGCTCGATCCGGCACTGGCGGCCAAGCGCCCATTGTCGTTTTTTGCTTACGGTCTGGGTGAGGTGCGGGCGCGACACGGTGCGGCGGAGCCGTCTGGTGCGGGAGCGCCCCCATCGCACCTCCTCCCGCAATCGGCTGGCTTCACCAGTAACGTGTCGGAGGTACGCGGCTGGCAGATTCCGGTAACGCACAGCGCCATCCTCGATGCCTTGCAGTCCTTCGGTGTGCCGGTATGCGGTGAGCGCGCCGCGGTGCGTGGAGCGCAGGCACTAGCCGATTTTCATGCAGGCATCGCCGCCAAACGCGATGCGTTGCCGTTCGACATCGACGGCGTGGTCTACAAGGTCAACAACATCGCTTTGCAGAGCGAACTCGGCTTCGTTTCGCGCGAACCGCGCTGGGCGGTGGCGCACAAATATCCGGCGGAAGAACAGCTCACCATCCTGCGCGACATCGAGATACAGGTCGGGCGCACCGGCAAGCTCACGCCCGTCGCCAAACTGGAGCCGGTGTTCGTCGGCGGAACCACGATTTCCAACGCCACGCTGCACAACGAGGGCGAGATTCGGCGCAAGGATGTGCATATCGGCGATACCGTGATCGTGCGCCGCGCGGGCGACGTGATCCCGGAAGTGGTCGGCGTGCTGGCGGAACGGCGCCCGGCAGGCGCGAAAGCCTTTGTGATGCCGACCGCCTGCCCGGTGTGCGGCAGCCATGTGGTGCGAGAAGAAGGCGAGGCCGATGCACGCTGTAGCGGCGGATTGTTCTGCCCCGCGCAGCGCAAGCAGGCGATCCTGCATTTCGCCGGCCGCCGCGCGATGGATATCGAAGGGCTGGGCGACAAGCTGGTCGATCAACTGGTGGATGAAAACATCATCCACTCGCTGCCCGACCTGTATCGTCTCGATGTGGCAACGCTGGCATCACTTGAACGCATGGCGGAGAAGAGCGCGCAGAACATCGTGGCTGCATTGAAAAAAAGCAAGAACCCGACTCTGGCGAAATTTATTTTTGCATTGGGTATCCGCAACGTGGGGGAAACGACAGCGAAAGAACTGGCACGTCATTTTGGTAAGCTGGAAAAGTTGCGCGAAGCGGAGCTGGATCAATTGCTGCAAATTTCCGATGTCGGCCCGGTAGTGGCGCAGAGTATTCATAATTTTTTCAGAGAACGGCACAACATCGAAGTGATTGACGATCTGCTCGATAAAGATCGATGCGGGCTGGTATTGCAAGAAAGTGAGGGCATGAGCACACAAGCCTTGCCGTTGTCTGGCAAAACCTTCGTGCTCACCGGAACGCTCGCCACATTGAGCCGCGATGAGGCAAAATCGCGTCTGGAAGCGCTGGGCGCGAAAGTGGCCGGCTCGGTTTCAAAGAAGACCGACTATGTGGTGGCGGGAGCAGAAGCGGGCAGCAAGCTGGACAAGGCACGCGAGTTGGATGTGGATGTGTGGAATGAGGCAGAATTTCGTGACCAATTGAAAGAGTACGAAAAATCATGAGACAAAAGATCACCAAAGCAGTGTTCCCGGTCGCCGGTCTCGGCAGCCGCTTTCTACCCGCCACCAAGGCGACCGCCAAGGAGATGCTGCCGGTGGTGGACAAGCCGCTGATCCAGTATGCGGTGGAAGAGGCGGTGGCGGC
>CAZMWC010000022.1:0-15622 GCA_964569805.1 uncultured Gallionella sp. | reverse complement strand
ATCACGGCCGCCCGACCTGGTTTCAATTGAGCATGAACGATCTGGACAAGATGTTCATGCGCGGAAAATGAATAATCAGGAATCAGGAACCAGGAATCAGGAATCAGGAACTCAACCCTCGGTCCTCGGTGCTCAGCCCTCAAAAAAGTTGCCCCCGGCAATTTTTTTAATGGGCCCCACCGCCAGCGGCAAGACCGGTGTTGCGGTGGAGCTTGCGCAAACCTTGCCGGTAGAAATCATCAGCGTGGATTCCGCGCTGGTGTACCGCGACATGAACATCGGCACCGCCAAACCGGATGCGGCCATGCTCATCCGCGCGCCGCATCATCTGATCGACATCCGCGACCCCGGCGAAGCCTATTCCGCCGCAGCGTTTCGCCACGACGCGCTGCGCCTGATGCGGGACATTACGCAGCGCGGCAAAATACCGCTGCTGGCGGGCGGCACCATGCTGTACTTCAAGGCGCTGCGCGAAGGGTTGAGTCCGTTGCCGGAAGCCGATGCCGCCGTGCGCGCCGCACTTGATGCGGAAACCGCGCAGCACGGTATCCAGCATTTGCACCGGCAACTCGCGCAAGCGGACGCGGAGACCGCCGCGCGCCTGTCACCCAACGATACTCAACGCATCCAGCGCGCGCTGGAGATTTACCGCCTGACCGGGCAGCCGATGTCGGCATTACTCAAACAAAAAGCCAATATAGAGCTGCCTTACCGCATTTTCCCGATTGCGCTGATACCCGGCGACCGCAGCGTGCTGCACCAGCGCATCGCCGCACGCTTCAAGGTAATGCTCGAACGAGGCCTGGTTGAAGAATTGCGCAGTTTACGGCAACGCTATCACTTACACCCCAATCTGCCTTCGATGCGCTGCGTCGGCTACCGGCAGGCGTGGCAGTTCATGGAAGGCGAAATCAGCGAAACACAGCTGCTGGAAACCGGCATCGCCGCCACCCGCCAGCTCGCCAAGCGGCAGTTCACCTGGCTGCGTTCCATGCCGGACAGCATTGAAATCGACCCTCTTGCCGATGGCTTCATGCGGCAGGTTTGCGATGTATTGCGGCCATGTGAAAAACCGCCTCCCGGTGTGTAGGGGCAATTCACGAATTGCCCGGGCGATTCGTGAATCGCCCCTATCCAATACGCATCCCATTGCCGGCTGGCGCGATTGGTGCCACACAGTTTGAATCGCACCCCCTCCGGTCGAAATGACAGGTTCCCATTTGGCTCCGGCTCGTCCGGTTTAGGATCAACGCTGATGCAGAAAACCCAACAGGCTGCTAGACTTTGCGCAGTGAAAATACACGGGGCGATCACCATGAGAAATTATCTGCTGATTTTGTTAATGCTTTGCGGCACCAACAGCTTTGCCGCGCTCAATAAATGGACCGATGCCAACGGTAAGGTGCACTATTCCGACCAGCCGCCCCCCGCCAATGTAAAGACACAGATACTGCGCACCGCACCCGTGGACAGCGCTCCATCCAGCGCCGCCGCAAGCGCCCCGGCTGCGCCGAAGACCATCGCGGAACGTGAAGCGGAACTGAAAAAGGCGCAATTGAAAAAACAGGCTGCTGCCGAAAAAGCCGCACAGGAACAGGAACGGGAGAAAGTCATTAAAGAGAACTGCGAAGCCTCACAACGAAGCTTGAGAACATTACAGAACGGTCGGCGCATCAATGAAGTCAATGCCGCAGGTGAGCGTGCTTACCTGACCGATGAACAGATACAGCAAAAGATCGAAAAGGCAGAGCGGGACATCAAGACTTACTGCAAATAATATCGAACGCAGGTGCGAATGAATTCGCACCGGCATATCCGCCAACTGCTTTTTTCGGGATTATGTGACGATCTGTTCGTCGCGCATCCGCAGCGCTTCCTCGATGTCCACCGACACCACTTTGGACACGCCCTTCTCCTGCATGGTCACGCCGATCAGTTGTTGCGCCAGCTCCATGGTGATCTTGTTGTGGCTGATGAACACAAACTGGGTGTGCTGCGCCATACGTTTGATCAGCGCGCACAGCCGCTCGGTATTGGTGTCGTCCAGCGGCGCATCCACTTCATCGAGCAGACAGAACGGTGCGGGGTTGAGCTGAAACAGCGAAAACACCAGCGCGATAGCGGTCAACGCTTTCTCGCCGCCGGATAACAAATGGATGGAGCTGTTTTTCTTTCCCGGTGGTTGCGCCATCACCTGCACACCGCTATCAAGTATCTCCTCGCCGGTCAGCACCAGCCGCGCCTCGCCTCCGGCAAACAGGATCGGGAACATTTCCGCAAGATGCTGATTGACCCGGTTGTAGGTATCCATCAGCAATTCGCGCGATTCCTTGTCGATGCGGCGGATCGCTTCTTCCAGCGTGGCCATCGCCTCGTTCAGGTCTTGCGCCTGCGCGTCGAGATAGGTTTTACGTTCGGTCGCAGTTTGCAGCTCTTCCAGCGCGGCGAGGTTCACCGCGCCCAGTGCCTCAATGTCCGCATTCAGGCGAGCCAGCTCGCTCTGCAACACACTCGGCTTGCTGTTACCGCTTTCCAGCAATGGCAGCAGCGCTTGTTCATCCACGCCCTGCAACTGCTCGTCCCACTGCTCGAAATGCAACCGCGCTTCCTGCTCCTTGAGCGTCAGTTCGTTGAGCTTCTCGCGTAGCGGATTGAGTTTGTGTTCGCAGGCCAGACGTTCCTGCTCTTGTTTTTGCAGTTCGACTGTGGCGTTTTCCAGCACATTGCGCGCCTCGCCAAGAGCCTGCTCGCAGAGCTGGCGCGCTTCGAGCGCGACCTGCAGTTGCTGCTTTGCGGTCTCGTCCTCGCTACCCGACAGATCGGTGTGCAGTTGACCCAGATCAAGCTCGAACTGGGCCAGCGCCGTGGCAATCTGTTGGGTATTGTGTTGCAGATCGATGATTTTTTCCGCGCAAGTTTTGGCGAAAAACCGCGCCTCCTGCAAGGCGTGTTGCGCATGTTGCGCCCGTCCGCGCTGTTCGCGCAGTGCACCATCCTGATGATTGGTGTGGCGTTGCGCTTCATCCACCTGCGCGTGGAATGCGGCGATCTGCTCGCGCGATATCGCCATTTGTTCATTGATGCTGCGCTGCTGGCGTTGCTCACCGCTCAACGAATCCGCCGCTTCCTGCATCTCGCGCTCGATCTGCACGGTGCGCTCCGCGCTGCGTTCGAGCGCCTGGTTCAGCTTGAGCAACTGCATCTGCAAGCCGTGCAGGCGTTGCTGCAACTCGTTGCCCGAGGCGCGTAACGGCGGGATTTGCGCTTCGATGGATTGATAGTGTTGCTCGGCCTGCGCAACCTGCTGGCGCGAATAATCCATATTGCGGTTCTGCTCGATCAGCTCCTGTTCGAGTTTTTCGATCTCGCGCTGGCGCGCCAGCACGCCGTGCAACTGGTTATCCGGCGCGTGGAACAGCACGCTGTGTGCGCCGATCAGATGGCCTTCTGGCGTGACGAGCCAGCCACCCGCAGGCAGCTGCGCGCGCTGCGCATAACCCTGCGCCACATCCGCCACGGCATACACATGCGTCAGCCAGTCGCGCATGGCTGGCTTTATTTGCTCATCTTCACATTGCACATAATCGAGCAGGGGAGTGGAGTGCGCAGGGCGGATGAGCGTAGCGTTATCCGCCGCCTGGTGCGCCAAAGCGGCGGAAGGCGCTTCGCCCGTTTTTCGGTCTACGCCAAACACCGCGAGCTTGGCCGGCGGTGCATCGCTCCACGCCGCAGCATCGTCCAATGATGACATGGCAATCGCATTCAGCCGTTCGCGCAGCACGGCTTCCAAAGCGTTTTCCCACCCATTTTCGATACGCACTGACTGCCACAGGCGCGGCAATTTTTCCAGCTGGCGGTGTTGCAGCCAGGCGTTGAGATTCTGATCGTTGTCGAGCTGCCGTTGCAATTGCTGCAAGGCATTTAGCCGCGCTTCGGTTTGCGCCAGCATACGTTCCTGCTGTTGTAACGAGCCACGCAAATTGCGCCGTTCGTTATCGGCCTGCGGCAACTGCTCCTGCAGTTGCGCCAGTTTTTGCGCTTGCGTCGCACGCTCCACTTCAAGCTCGGTTATCTGCTGCTGCGCCTGTTGCAGCGCGCCGGTATCGGGCTGCGGCAGGTTGTCCTTTTCCAGCAACAGGCGCGAACGGCGCGATTCCAGTTGCTGGATGTTGCGTTGCAAATGCTCGCGTTGCGTATCGGCCAGTTGCAGCTGTTGTTGCAGTTGCAGTTGCTCGCGCTGCAATACGTTATAGCGTTCCTGCGCGCCGCGCGCCGCTTTTTCCGCCTGCGGCAGATTCGTCTCTTCTATTTGCGCGTGCTGTTCGGCTTCCGCCACCTTGACCGCCGCACCTTCCTGTTGCCGCTGCCAATGCTCCAGCAGGGAATGTATGCCCTGGCGCTGGTGCTGCTGCTGTTCGATTTGCCGCCTGGTATTGGCGATCTGCTGGGCCATCCGCTGGCGTTGTTCGGCGACATGCTTGATATGCTGTTCCAGCCGCGCAATTTCGGCGTTCGCGGTGTACAGGTCGCCCTGTTTGACGTGCAGCGCGTCGGACAATTGATAATGCCCGCTGCGCGCAGTTTCCAGTTGGCTTTCAATGTCGCGCAAGCGCGCGGTTTCGGCTTCCAGTTCGGTTCGGGTTTTTTCGGTGGTCTGCGCAAATCTGGCGCGCTGGGCTTCGGCCTCACGCTTCTTTACCAGCCAGAACAAATGCTGCGCGGTATCGCGCTGCGTCTCCAGTGCGCGGTATTGCTTCGCTACTTCGGCCTGTTCGCCCAGATGTACCAGCTGTTTTTCCAGCTCTTGCAGAATATCGGAAACGCGCAACAGGTTATCGCGTGTGTCGCCGATACGCAGCTCGGTCTCGCGGCGGCGGTCGCGGTATTTGGACACGCCCGCAGCCTCTTCGAGGAAGATGCGCAGCTCTTCGGGTTTCGCTTCGATGATGCGCGAGATCATGCCCTGTTCGATGATGGCGTAAGCGCGCGCCCCCAGCCCGGTGCCGAGGAAGATGTCGGTAATGTCCTTGCGCCGCACGTGCTGGTTGTTGATGTAGTAACCGGAATCGCCGTTGCGCTGCAATACGCGCTTGATGGAAATTTCGGCGTAGCTCGACCACTGCCCGGCAGCCTTGCCCAGCGAGTTGTCGAAGATCAGTTCGACGCTGGCGCGCGATACCGGCTTGCGTTTGCTGGAGCCGTTGAAGATCACGTCCTGCATGGTTTCGCCGCGCAGCGCGGAAGCCTTGGATTCGCCCAGCACCCAGCGCAGCGCGTCGATTACGTTCGACTTGCCACAACCGTTCGGCCCGACCACGCCCACGATCTGCCCCGGCAGCGGAATATGCGTGGGATCGACGAAGGATTTAAAACCGGCTAACTTGATCTGACCGAGGCGCAATTTGAATACCATGGCGATATAATGCGCGCTATTCTAACCGAAGCGGGACACCTCACCAAATGACCACGCCACCAAGCAAAATACTGGAAACTTTCCCCAACCCGAACCCGCAGCGCGACTATCACATTCACATGGAGATCCCCGAGTTCACCTGCCTGTGTCCCAAGACCGGGCAGCCGGATTTCGCCACGCTGCTGCTCGATTACATTGCCGATGAAAAATGCGTCGAGCTGAAAAGCCTCAAGCTGTACATCTGGTCATTCCGCAACGAGGGGCATTTCCACGAAGATGTCACCAACCGCATCCTCGATGATCTGGCCGCCGCCACCCAGCCCCGTTTTATGCGCCTCACCGCCAAGTTCTACGTGCGCGGCGGCATTTTCACCAATGTAATCGCCGAGCACCGCAAGCAAGGCTGGCAGCCTGCGCCAGTTGTCGAACTCGGCCAGTTCGGCGCTCAATCTAATACCAGGGGGTAGGCTTTATTCACCGCGTAGAGAATCGCACAACTTTGTTGCCGCACATCCTGCCGCGCTGATTGGGTAGAATGCACATCATGCCAACGCTGAAGATTGCCACCTACAATATCCACAAGGGCTTCTCCCAATTCAACCGCCGCGTAGTGTTGCACGAGTTGCGCGACCGCCTGCGTGAATTGGATGCCGATATCATATTCCTGCAGGAAGTGCAGGGCGAGCACACGCACCATGCAGGGCGCTACCCAAACTACCCGGACGGTGCGCAACACGAATTCATCGCGGAAGAAGTCTGGCCGCATAGCGTCTATGGCAAGAATTCTGTGTATGAGGCGGGGCATCACGGTAACGCCATCCTCAGCCGTTTTGCCATCGTGCAATCACTGAACAAGGATGTTTCCGCGCACCGTTTCGAGAGTCGCGGATTGTTGCATTGCGAGGTCGAGGTGGCCGAAGGGCAGCGCGTGCATTGTATATGCGCTCATTTCGGTTTGTTCGCCAAGGGTAAACGTGCGCAGACTGCGGCATTGATCGAGCATGTGCGCAACGAGGTTCCGCCCGATGCGCCACTGGTCATCGCGGGTGATTTCAACGATTGGCGTAATCTGATGAGCCGAGCCATGTCCGACGAACTGGGCATGCACGATGTGTTTCATCTGCACAATGGAAACCCTGCGCGCAGCTACCCGGCCGCCCTGCCACTGCTGCGCCTGGACCGCATCTATGTGCGAGGCTTCGCGGTGCAGCAAAGCCACGCGCATGTCGGCGGAGCGTGGCAACGCCTGTCGGATCACGCTGCGCTCTCGGCACAATTAAAGAAAACATGACCCGCGCCCATCAGGTAAGCGGAAATCAACTGATGCTATTGCAAAATGGCACGGCATTTTTCCCGCAATTGTGCGCGGATATCGACGCGGCGCAGCATTCGATTTATCTGGAAACCTATATTTTCGCCGCCGACCAAACCGGGCGGATGATCGCCGATGCGTTACGGCGCGCAGCAGTACGCGGTGTAACGGTGCGCGTGCTGCTGGATGGATATGGTTCGGCGGAATTTCCGCGACCCTGGGTGGATGAGTTGCGCATAGCTGGGGTCGAGGTGCAATGGTTTCGGCGCGAGATTTCCCCTTTCACTCTGCGGCGCAATCGGTTGCGCCGTTTGCGTCGCCTGCACCGCAAGATGGCAGTGATAGACGGTGAGGTCGCCTTTGTCGGTGGAATCAACATCATCAATGATCTACCGGAAACAGATGAGGCAAGTTCGCCGCGCCTCGATTATGCGATACGCGTGCAGGGCGTGGTGACCGCGGGAATCGGTGCGGCGATGTGGCATTTGTGGGGTGTGGTGTCATGGGTTAGTTTTCACCGCAGCGGCAACAGATTCGAGTGGCGGCTTACCACCACAAAAAAGCGCCCGGACACACCCGGCATTACCTTGGTGTTGCGCGATAACGTGCGCCACCGCCGTGATATCGAACGCGCCTACCTGAAAGCAATTGCCGGCGCACAACATGAAATCATTATCGCCAATGCCTATTTTTTGCCCGGGCATGTATTCCGCCGCGCCTTGAAACATGCGGCACAACGTGGCGTGCGGGTGGTGCTGCTGTTGCAAGGCAAAGTGGAATACCGCTTGCAACACTACGCAACACATGCGCTCTACGATCAACTATTGGCGGCGGGGGTAGAAATTTACGAATATCAGCCCGGCTACATGCACGCCAAAGTCGCCGTAGTGGACGGGCAGTGGGCGACAGTAGGCTCCTCCAATATTGATCCGTTCAGCTTGCTGTTGGCGCGTGAGGCAAATCTGGTCGTACAAAATACGGGGTTTTCCGAAGAGTTGCGCGCAAGCTTGCTCGATGCGATCAACAACGATGCGATCCGTATCGGCGATGAATATGGCGCAACACGCAACTGGCTCGAACGCCTGATTGTGCGTTTCAGCTATGGCGCCGTACGCATGTTGATCGGGATGACCGGGTATCGCGGGCGGAGTTCGTGAATTTTGCCGCGTCCCCGTTAACCCGGATATTTCATGAATTGCCGTGATGATCGCGCAGGATTTTGTTTTGTAGGCAGATTTTGTGAGGGAGCGGCGTAGTTATTCATACGTCCGGCGGAATAAAATTTCCCTACGAAACAAAAGACAAGCGAGGGCGCGGTGAATTCATGAAATATCCGGGTTAATATGTGCGCCCGCGTCAAAATCAATATTGCTATGAGCCGATTTAAATATCTTGTTATTGGCAGTTTATTGCTCACCGCCTGTGCGCAAACGCCCATGCGCGACGATCCCGCACAATTGGCGCAGTCAGAACAGACAACCACAGCGCCAGAATCGCGTGTTGAAATCGCGCCCGTATTGCCTAACATCGAATTGAGCAGCGATCTGCTCTATGAATTTTTATTGACTGAAGTCGCCAATCAACGCGGGCACAAAGCGTTGGCAGTGGAGGGCAGCGCCGATTTAACCAGGAAAACCCGCGACCCGCGTTTGGCGAGGCGGGCTGCGCAACTTGCATTTGAATCGGGGGAAATAGGCAAGGCCGTTGATGCGCTCAAACAATGGCAGGCTGTCGAACCAGCTTCCATAGTAGCGGCACACATGCTGTCTTCATTGTTGCTGCGTGCCGGCAAACTCGACGAGGCGCAACTGGAATTTGCCAAAGTGCTAAAGGCGGAAGAAGCAAATGCCGGAAGCGTTTTCTTGCAGATTTTTCAATCCATCGCTTCCTACCCGGACAAAGCAGCAGCGTTGAAGTTGATGAGCAATTTGGCGCAACCCTATCCGCAGTTGGCCGAGGCGCATTGGTCGGTGGCACAGTTGGCACAGCTGGCGGGCGATAATGAACTCGCGCTGAATGAAGTGAAACAGGCACGCAACCTGCGCCCAGAGTGGAGCATGGCGGTGTTGCTGGAGGCGCAGCTATTACAGAAGGACGCGCCAGAACAGGGCTTGGAAGTATTGCGCCACCACTTGTCTGATTACCCCGATGCGCGCGAAATCCGTTTGCAGTATGCCCGCGCGCTGCTGGAACGAAAACAATACCAGCAAGCACGCGATGAATTCCGGCGTTTGGCGAAAGACAACCCGGAAGGTCACGATATGACGCTCGCAATTGCACTGATTTCCTTGCAGTTGAATGATTCTCAGGGCGCGGAGGAACAGCTCAAGCAGGTTATCGGCAAGGGCGGCAAAGAGCGGGATGCGGCGCAATATTATCTCGGGCAGTTGAGTGAAGCGAAGAAAAATGAAGACGAGGCAATCAGTTATTATCGCGGTGTAAAAGAAGGCGAGTATCAGTTTTCTGCACAAATACGAATCGCCCATTTATTAAGTAAAAATGGCAAGCTGGACGAGGCAAGGCGGTATCTGCACGAAGCACAGGCAACGAACAATCAGCAGCGTGTGCAATTGCTGCTGATTGAAGCGCAATTGCTGCGCGAAGCGAACCAATTACCAGAAGCGTTTCAAGTGTTACAACAAGGCTTGGTGAAGCTGCCTAACCATCCCGACCTGCTCTACGAAGCTGGGATGCTGGCAGACAAGATTGGCAAACCGGCTGTGTTCGAACAACTGATGCGCAAGCTGATTCAGGCTAAACCCGATCACGCCCATGCCTACAACGCGCTGGGCTACAGCTTGCTGGAACGCAACCAGCGGATTCCTGAAGCCGTGCAGTTGGTGGAAAAGGCATTACAGCTTGCGCCCGATGATTTTGCCATCATGGACAGCGTCGGATGGGGCTACTACCGCAGCGGCAAGCTGGATGAGAGTATAAAGATGTTGCGGCGCGCATTTGCCGGTAATCCTGATCCGGAAATCGCCACACATCTGGGTGAGGTGTTGTGGGTGCGCGGCGATAAAGAGGAAGCCAAAAAAATCTGGCAGGACAGCCTGAAAACCAATCCAGGAAACGCATTGCTGCAAGATATCATCAAAAAATTCATGCCCTGATGATGCGTTTTCTTGCTCTGGTTTGGTTAAGTGTGTTGGGTGGCTGCGCGGCATTATTGCCCGGCAGTGCCCCCACACCGGCAGTGCGCCCCGCACATGCCGAATCGGCGGTGTTCGCGTTTAACGGGCGCGTCGCAATCAATCACGATGGTAAGCGCCATTTTGCAGGCCTGCGCTGGACACATCAGACACAATCTGACGAAATTTTGCTACTCACACCCCTCGGGCAAACTGCCGCACGTATTTACCGCGATGCCGGGAATGTGACGCTGGACGATGGCGACAAACATTATCAGGCCGATGATGCGGAAGCGCTGATGGAACAGGTATTGGGCTGGCATTTGCCCATGGATGGCTTGCATCACTGGGTGCTGGGCCTGGCAGCGGCAGAAGGCCAGGCGTATATCGAACGTGGCGACTATGGCCAAATCACAGTGCTGCGCCAGGCCGGCTGGGAAGTGCGCTATCTGCGCTATGCCGGCACGCAGTCGGACAGTTTGCCGACACGCCTACAGCTCACTCGCGACGACCTGCAGATGCAATTGCTGATCGACGAATGGGAATTGCCATGACCCAAACAATCAGCTGCCCCGCACCCGCCAAGCTCAATTTATTCCTGCACGCCGTCGGGCGCAGAGAAGACAATTACCACCTGCTGCAAACCCTGTTCCGCTTCATCGATCTGCATGACACGCTGCATTTCACCTTGCGCAAAGATGGTGTAGTGCGGCGTAGCAACACCATTGACGGTGTGGCGGAGGACTCGGATTTGTGCGTGCGTGCCGCGCGGCTGCTGCAAAGCGAGACAGGATGCACGCTGGGGGTGGACATCGCGGTTGAAAAACACATCCCGATGGGTGGCGGGCTGGGTGGAGGTAGCTCGGATGCTGCAACTACGCTGATCGCGTTGAATCGCCTGTGGTCGTTAGGCTTGTCGCGCGAGTATTTAATGCGGCTTGGCTTGCGTTTGGGCGCTGATGTACCGGTATTCATATTTGGAGAAAATGCCTTCGCCGAGGGCGTGGGCGAACAGTTGCAAGCATACCCTCTGCCGGATGCATGGTATGTGGTGTTATTTCCACCGGTGCATGTACCGACCGCGCAGATTTTTGCTCATCCTGAATTGACACGCGATACGCTTTCCATCACAATGCGCGCCCTCTTGAACGGCCAGCAGCAACTGCGTAACGATTTGCAGCCTCTGGCCTGCAAGTTGTACCCGGAAGTAGCGCGTCATCTGGCTTGGTTGGCCGATTTCGGCGCAGCGATGATGACCGGGTCGGGGGCGTGCGTATTCGCCGGATTCGCCAGCCGAAATCTGGCCGAAGCGGTGTTGCGGCGATTGCCGCCCGAGATGCGTGGCGTGGTCGCGCAAGGTTTGACAAGACACCCGTTGCATGATTGGGTGCATGATTGACCAGTAGGGGCGATTGATGAAACAACTAGCCATTCGACTAGGTTGGTAAACAACACCAACCAAGTCGCTGGTTATCATGAATCGCCCGTACAGATGGGGAGTCGCCAAGTGGTAAGGCACTGGGTTTTGATCCCAGCATTCGTAGGTTCGATCCCTACCTCCCCAGCCACAATATAGTTTCGGCGCAGCCTAATGTGAGCGAGCGGCCGAAGCCAAATTTCCGGGGCTCTGCCTCATTAATTTCGATTCTGTAAAGGGTTGCACGTGTCCTACGACAGCTTGATGGTGTTTACCGGTAATGCCAATCCCAAGCTCGCTGAAGCGGTTGCACAGCGCCTGCACATCCATCTCGGCCGCGCCAAAGTGGGGCGTTTTTCCGACGGCGAAGTGATGGTGGAATTACTCGAAAACGTACGCGGCAAGGATGTGTTCGTGCTGCAATCCACTTGCGCGCCGACCAATGACAATCTGATGGAAGTGATGGTGATGGTGGACGCGCTCAAGCGCGCTTCGGCCGGGCGCATCACTGCTGCGATGCCGTATTTCGGCTATGCGCGCCAGGATCGCCGCCCGCGCTCGGCGCGGGTAGCGATTACCGCCAAAGTTGTCGCGGACATGTTGAGCAGCGCCGGGGTGGATCGTCTGTTGACCATGGATTTGCACTCCGATCAAATACAGGGATTTTTCGATATTCCGGTGGATAACATCTATGCCAGCCCGATTCTGTTATCAGATGTTTGGAAACACGATTATCCGAATTTGATCGTGGTGTCGCCCGACGTAGGCGGCGTGGTACGCGCCCGCGCGCTGGCAAAAGAACTTGATGCGGATCTGGCGATCATCGACAAGCGCCGCCCCAAACCGAACGTGGCAAAAGTGATGAATATCATCGGCGAGGTGGCGGGGCGCACCTGCTTGATCATGGACGATATGGTGGACACAGCCAACACGCTGTGCGAAGCCGCCAACGCGCTGAAAGAAAAGGGCGCGGTACGGGTGCTGGCGTACTGTACTCACCCGGTGCTGTCGGGCCCGGCGATCGAGCGTATCGAGAATTCTGCAATGGATGAACTGGTGGTTACCGACACCATCCCGTTGAGCGAGGCGGCGCGCAACTGCAAGCGTATCCGTCAATTGAGCACGGCAGAATTGCTGGCGGAAACGATTCGCCGCATCAATAACGAAGAATCGGTGAGCTCGCTGTTCACCGAATAGAATTGGCGGCAGCCATGTTGGCTGGCGCAATATGAGAATCGTCTGGTCGCGGACGATTCCGTTTTTTGGAGAAGTGAAATGACTATTGAAATCAATGCAACAATTCGTAAGGCGCAAGGTACGGGTGCGAGCCGCCGTCTGCGTAACGCCGGCCGCGTGCCAGGCGTTGTGTATGGCGTAGGCGATGTGAAAATGATCGAACTGGAACACAACGATCTGTATTACAAGCTGCGCGCAGAAGCGTTCCACGCATCTGTGTTGACGCTGAATCTGGAGGGCAAAAAGGAATCCGTGATGTTGCGCGATTTCGTGATGCACCCGTTCCGCCAACAAGTGCAACACATCGACTTTCAGCGCGTGGATGCCAACAAAAAGATGCACATCAAGGTGCCGTTGCACTTCCTCAACGAAGACATCGCCCCCGGCGTAAAGACCGGTGGCGGCAAGATCAGCCACGTGATGACCGAATTGGACATTACCTGCCTGCCGAAGGATCTGCCGGCCTTTATCGAAGTGGATCTGGGCAAGCTGGAGCTGGGCCATTCCGTGCATGTGGCCGATCTGACACTGCCCAAGGGCGTGGAAGTCTCCGCGCACGGTACGCATACCGCCGAAGCCGTGGTGGCCACCGTACAAGTGCCGCGCGGCGCGGTAGAAGCCGTTGCCGAAGCGACTGCCGAGGTTGCCCCGGCAGCCGCACCCGCAGCCGCCAAGCCTGCTGCCAAAGAAGGCAAGAAGTAAGCAAAGGTTCAAACCTGTGCAACCCGCCAATGCTGACAAAGGCATGGCGGGTTTTTTCATTGTGGAGCTGCAATGAGTGCGATACGTCTGATCGTCGGCCTGGGTAATCCCGGTCGAGAATACGAATCCACCCGGCACAATGCCGGTTTCTGGTGGCTGGACGAGTTCGCGCGTTTACAAAGCCTAAGCTTCAAAAACGAGACCAAATTTTACGGCTTGATGGTGCGCGGCCAGTTACACGGCAGTGAGGTATTCCTGCTCAAGCCGCAGACTTTTATGAATGTCAGCGGACGTTCAGTCGGCGCACTGGCGCAGTTCTACAAGATCGAACCGGCGGAAATATTGGTCGTGCATGACGAACTTGATTTGCCGCCGGGCAGTGCCAAGCTCAAGCTGGGTGGCGGGCACGGCGGGCACAACGGCCTGAAGGATGTCATCGCGCATCTTGGCAGCAAGGATTTCTGGCGCTTGCGCATCGGCATCGGCCACCCTGGCGAACGCGCCGAGGTGGTCAATTATGTGCTGAACGACCCGCGCCGCGAAGAACGCGAACTGATAGACGAGGCCATGCAAAAAGCGCAGAACATCGCACCTCTGATCATTGAAGGAAAAATCGAAGCGGCGATGTTGAAGCTGCATAGTGCGTAAAACCAACCCCCTCTAACTCCCCCTTATCAGGGGGAGAATCGAGACTCCTCCCCTGATAAGGGGAGGCCGGGAGGGGTTAAGAAGTTAACCAAGGAAAAACCATGAGTTTGAAATGCGGAATCGTCGGCCTGCCCAATGTGGGCAAATCCACCCTGTTCAACGCGCTGACCAAAGCGGGTATCGCGGCGGAGAACTACCCCTTCTGCACCATCGAGCCCAACGTCGGCATCGTCGAGGTGCCCGATCCGCGCATGGACGAGTTGGCCAAAATCGTCAAACCGCAGCGTATGCAACCGGCCATTGTCGAGTTCGTGGACATTGCCGGGTTGGTGGCGGGCGCATCCAAGGGCGAAGGGCTGGGCAACCAGTTTCTCGCCAACATCCGCGAGACCGATGCGATCGTCAACGTGGTGCGCTGCTTCGATGACGAGAACGTAGTGCACGTGGCAGGCAAGGTTGATCCGATTTCCGACATTGAGGTCATTCTCACCGAGCTGGCGCTGGCCGATATGGCCGTGGTGGAACGCACCATCCAGCGCGACGGCAAGAAAGCCAAGTCCGGCGACAAGGATGCGCAGAAGCTGGTCGCGGTGCTGGAAAAACTGCTGCCGCACCTGAACGAAGGCAAACCGGCGCGCACCTTCGGTTTGAGCGATGACGAGAAGCATCTCGTCAAGCCGCTGTGCCTGTTGACCATCAAGCCCGCGATGTATGTCGGCAACGTGCTGGAGGATGGTTTCGAGAACAATCCGCACCTGGATCGTTTGCGCGAACACGCGGCGAAAGAAGGCGCGCCGGTCGTTGCGCTGTGCGCCAAGATCGAAGCAGAATTAGCCGACCTGGATGATGCCGACAAATTGGAATTTTTAGCCGATCTCGGCTTGGATGAGCCCGGTTTGAACAAGCTGATCCGTACCGGCTACAATTTGCTCGGTTTGCAAACCTATTTTACCGCCGGCATAAAAGAAGTACGCGCATGGACCATCCACAAGGGCGACACCGCACCGCAGGCGGCAGGCGTGATCCATACCGACTTCGAAAAGGGCTTTATCCGCGCGCAGACCATTTCCTACGTCGATTTCATTGCCTACAAAGGCGAGCATGGCGCAAAGGAGGCAGGCAAGATGCGTGTGGAAGGTAAAGACTACGTGGTGCAGGATGGCGATGTGATGAACTTCTTGTTCAACGTATAAGGAAATACGGATTTATTTGATCGCGTACCAACACTGCGTTCCCCTAAACGAATGGTTTAATTCCACTTTTTACAATCAGTAGGTTGGGAGCTGTTTCTTAAGAGTGCTATAATTTACCCTCGATGCTGGGGTATAACAGCGCGAAAGTGGCGGAATTGGTAGACGCACTGGATTTAGGTTCCAGCGGGGCAACCCGTGCAGGTTCGATTCCTGTCTTTCGCACCAAGTAAAATCAAGCAGTTAGTATATTTCGGTATATTCTGATATACCTCCGCATACCGAAATAATCCCCATAAATTAGACCATTCTTTTGGTTGCGCGACTTGGTATGTTTGGATATACCGAATCCGGTTCCATTGGATTGTCGTATTGAGGCATCAATCCTACGCCCAACTCAAGGCAATGGAGCGCCTCGCTGATGAAGTCTCTCATAAGAGATATTTGATTTTCCACGAAGCGGTCATTTGTCCATAATTTGACACACTTCCTATAACTCGGAGAAAATGCTGCTTCCATTCGGTTCGACGAAACGGAACACGGTGCAAATCCGTGGCGGGCCCGCCGCTGTAT